>JAEEKZ010000055.1 GCA_016288635.1 Caryophanales bacterium | reverse complement strand
CTAATTAAGCTAAAGAATTATGTATATGTTGATGATTTAAATCATGCAGAAATGTATGCTCCAACTATAATGGTAATGAAGAACAATAAGATATTATTATTTAATAGTGATACAAGTTTTATGATTAACACAACACCAAGCAAATACTGGACACAAGAAAAAGTAACAGAATATAAAGATGCGCTTGCACTTGCATTCGATGCTTATAGAGGATAGTGTATGGAAAGTCGTGGTAATAAAATCAAATTTATATTATTCATTATATTCTTAATTGCAATAGGAATTGGTGGATATTTTGGAATGAAACATATTCTCAAAACTGGAACATCAATTTGGGAAAAACCAGAAGAAAACACTGAAACCCCAGACCTAAGAGTGGATAAAACTAAAGATTATATTGTATATTCAAATATTGAGGAAATCATTGAGGATTCCGCAATATATATGCAAGATATAAATATTAATCTTTCTTGTGCTAAATTAACAAATGAAACTCTTAATAAAGAGATGGAAGAAATTAGAAAATCAATTGTCTATACAAAAGATGTAACATTAGACGAAAATGTAGAATATAACGAAAATGAAGAAGGCATATATTCATTAGACTTTAGAGACTATCTAGAGTTTGAATATGAACAATATATATCTCTTGTAGTTGAAGATTATACATATGACATTCTAAATTTACAAACTGCTAAAGGTATTAAATCATTTATATTTGATAAATACGAAGACAAAATAATTAGTAGTTCAGAGTTATTAGAAAGATATAATTTAACATTAGATGATGTAAAAGAAAAAATAAAAACAAACTTAACAACTAGCCAAGAAACAGTTGAAGGCGCTCCTGTTATAGATATTGATGCAACAATAAATGAATTAAATTATGCTGTCTTTATTAATAGGACAGGGAAATTGGAAGTATATTATCTAGTTAAATCGACAAATAGTGATTATTATGATAATATAGTACTTAGTTAAAGAGGTGATTTTATGAATACTGAAACTAAAATGAAACAAACAATTGAAAATCTTAAATCGAGATTAGTAACAATTAGAGCTGGTAGAGCAAATCCATCTATGGTATCAAATATTATGGTTGATTATTATGGTGTACCAACACCAATTCAAAGCCTAGCAAACATTACTGTTCCTGAAGCTAAAGAATTATTTATTAAACCATATGACAGATCAACATTAAAAGAAATTGAAAAAGCAATTAATGCTGCTAACTTAGGAATTTCTCCTACAAACAATGGTGAGATGATTATTTTAACAATTCCTGATTTAACAGAAGATAGAAGAAGAGAATTTGTTAAACAAGCTAAAGCAATTGGTGAAGAAGCTAAAGTTGCATTAAGAAATATTAGACAAGATGCAAAGGAAGAAATTAAGTTAGAAGAGTATCCTGAAGATGAGGAAAAATTAATGCTTGATGACTTACAAGATACAATTAATAAATACAACAGCGAAGTTGATGAATTAATTAAAGAAAAGGAAAAAGAATTATTAGAAATTTAAGTTGCAATTTGCAACTTTTTTTATTTAATTTTTTTTTCATTTGTGATAAAATGAATTTACAAGGGTAAAATTGACTTCGTCAATCTTGTGATAATAAAATTTATTAATTAAGGAGGTATAATTATGGGTTTTATTAAAGCTTTTGCAGGAGCAATTGGTGGTACTTTTGCGGATCAATGGAAAGATTATATCGTTCCAATTAGTGATGCACCAGCAACTGCCGGATTAATTCCTGCTGTACCAGTTGGCCAAAATAATGGAAGAGGATCAAATACTAAAGGTTCTGCTAATATCATTTCAAATGGTAGTAAAATTTTAGTACCTGAGGGATATGGTCTAATTACATTACAAGATGGTGAATTAACTGGATGTATTACAGAGACTGGTGGATATACTTATTCATCAGATGATCCTAATTCAAAATCAATTTTTGCTGGTGACGGCATTATTGCTTCACTAGTAACACAAGCATGGGAAAGATTTAAATTTGGTGGAATGCCTGGTGCTAATCAAGCATGTTACTACATCAATTTAAAAGAAATCCCTAACAATAAGTTCGGAACTCAATCTGAAATTTATTGGGATGATGCATATTTACATGCACAAGTTGGAGCAATCACTAGAGGAACATATTCTATTAAGATTGTTGATCCTATTACATTCATTAAAGGATTTGTACCAACAACATATTATACAAATGGAGAAATATTCGATTTTGCTGATCCTGAAAATGAAGCAGCAAATCAATTATTTGCAGAAGTAGTTGGAAGTTTAGCAACAGCATTCTCACTATATACTAATGACCCTGAGAAGGGCAACAGAATGACAAAACTTCAATCAGATTCAGTAGGATTTGCTCAAAGTTTATCAGAAGCTGTAGAAAAAGCATATACTTGGAAATCTAATAGAGGTTTAGAAATTGCTAGCGTAGCTATTGAAGCAATTGAATACGACGAAGATACTAAGGCATTATTAAGCGACGTTAAGAAAGCTGATGCTTTATCTGGTCAAAGAGGAAATGCATTTATGCAACAATCTGTTGCTAGAGGTATGCAAGCTGCTGGAGAAAACGGTGGTTCTGGTGCAGGAATGGCATTCATGGGAATGGGTATGAACGCAGCAGGTGGAGTAATGGGTGCATTACAACAACCAACTGAACCAGCTAAAGATGATTCAATGGACAAATTAACTAATGCTAAAAAGATGTTAGATGCAGGATTAATTACTGCTGAAGACTATGAAAATGTTAAAAAACAAGTATTAGGTCTATAAAAAAAATAAGTTGCTGAAAAGCAACTTTTTTAATGAATATTTTTAAATATTATAGTATAATCATATTATATGAGAGTGAGGTAATAAAGTGGCAGATGTTATAAATGTAAAATGTCCTAGTTGTAAAGCCTCAATTGTATACAATCCTTCACTAGGTAAATTTAAATGTGATTATTGCCGTAGTGAATTTACAATTGATGAAATAAACAAAGTACAAGAGCAAATCTATAAAGAAGAAAGTAGCACAAAGGAAGAAAAAGACCCAGAACTTGTAACATATAAATGTTCAAACTGTGGTGCAGAAATTATTGCAGATGCTAATACAGCATCAACTTTCTGTATTTATTGTAGACATACATCAATATTAAGAAATAAGATGGAAGGTAAATTTAGACCATCAAAAATTATACCTTTTAGAATTGAAAAGAAAGCAGCAGTAACTGCGTTCCAAAATCTATCTAAAGGTAGACCTTTAATGCCTAAATTTTTTAACAACAAAGATAATATCGAAAAGATAACTCCAGTATATATACCATTCTGGCTATATGAAGCAGAAGTATCAGGTGAACTAGCTGGAACAGGAAAGAGAATATCTTCATATGTTATAGGAGATACTCATTATACTAAAACAAGTTATTATAATATTGCTAGAGCGGGTTCTATCACGTTTAAGAATATCCCTGTAGATGGATCAAAGAGATTTGATAATGATATGATGAATTCACTTGAACCATTTGATTTTAACTATTTAGTAGATTATAGTCATGCTTATTTATCAGGATATTTAACTGAAAAATTTGATGTAGATAAAGATGAAGCATTCGCTGATGCTAAAGCAAGAAGTACAAAATCCGCAACAGATTTAATGAGTAATGATATGATTTATTCAAGTAAAATATATAATACAAATACTTTAGAAAGTAAGTATACAAAAGCAGAATATGTATTACTACCTGTTTATATGATTAATATTAAATATCTTGGTAAGATGCATTTATTTGCAATGAACGGTCAAACAGGAGAACTAGTTGGTGATATACCAACATCTGTTGCTAGATCAATCATTTACTACATCATATCATTTATTATTACATTTATTATTGCCTCTGTAGTATTGTACTTACTATATTTGAATGCGTAGGAGCTTATATGAAGAAAATAATAAAAATATTTAGTATACTTTTAATCTCGTTTTTAATAAGTACTGTACATGCTGAAGATAGAGTAATTACTTATAGCATGAAAAAAACTCCAGAAACAAAAGAAAGAACTGCTGAAAATCACTATGGAGTTAATAAAAAGTGGCAAATAACAGATAAAAACATGCCAAACGTAATGAGAACTCATTATGTTGATGCAAGCGAAAAAGTATATGACTTTTCAGATATCTTAACAGATGCTGAAGAAGAAGAATTAAAAAAACTATTATTTGATTTTCAGGAAAAATATAATACTGAATTAATCATCTTAACGGATAGTCTTGCATATAGTAAGGATTCTGACAATGATTATTATGTTGCAGATTTCTACGATTATAATGATTTTGGAATAAATAACCCTCAATATGATGGAATAGTTATATTTAGAAATACATATGCTCCAGATCCATATTATGCGTCTGTTAGATTTGGCCAAGCCCAACTATATATTGATTACAATAGAAATGAAAGTATTCTTGATGCAATTTATCCAGAGATACACTCTAAATCTTATCTAGCTGGATTTAAAAAATATATTAGTTTAGTAACTAATTATTATGAGCAAGGTTTATCTAATGAAGCAAAGAATTATTCTATTGACGAAAATGGCTATATAACTAAAAACAAAGTGCCAAATAAAGCAGCAATTAAAGTTATGGCTTTTCGTGCATCAATGATTTCTGCTGTAGTTGCATTAATTGCGCTACTTGTTGCAAAAGGAAAAAATAAAATGATTATTAAAGCTACAAAAGCTGATGACTATGTTAATAAGGTTTCTTACACTAAGAAAGTAGATCAATTTGTAAGAACAGTAACAACATCATATACCATATCTTCATCATCTGGTGGAGGTGGAGGCGGAGGCTTCCATTCATCAGGTGGTTCTAGTGGCGGAGGATTCTCCGGCGGTGGAAGACACGGATAAATGTAAATTTAAGGGATGCTTACACTTGTTTAAGTATCCTTTTTTTAGTATAATTATGGGCGGGAGATGAAAGTTTATGAAAATATTATCAGTAAACGCAGGTAGTTCATCACTTAAGTTTACATTAATTGAATTACCTGAAGAAAAAACGATTGCTAGCGGTTTATTTGAAAAAATAGGCATAAGTGGATCAGCATATACTATTAAATATAATGGTGAAAAAGTAAAAAAAGAAGTTGAACTACCAAATCATACAGTAGCAGTTCAAATATTAATGAAAGAATTACTTGATATGAAAATCATTAATTCTTTAGACGAGATTGAAGGAGTAGGTCATAGAATTCTACATGGTGGCCCAGAATATACTGAATCTACTATATTAACTCCAGAAGTAATTGAAGGAATTAGTAAATACAATGAATTAGGACCATTACACAATCCAGCAAATCTAATGGGTGCAAAAGCTTTCATGGATGCATTACCAGGTGTAATTAATGTTGGTGTATTTGATACAGCATTCCATCAAACTATGAAGGAAAGGGAATTCTTATATCCAGTTCCATATGAATGGTATGAGAAATATGCTGTAAGAAAATATGGATTCCACGGAACTAGTCATAGATACATTAATAAGAAAGTATCTGACTACTTCAAGAGAGATGATTTAAAGATTATTTCTTGTCATATTGGTAATGGTGGTTCTTTATGTGCAATTAATGCTGGTAAAGTAGTTGATACTACAATGGGATTCACTCCACTTGCGGGTATTATGATGGGCTCTCGTTCAGGAAATATCGATCCATCAATTATTCCATATATTATGAAAAAAGAAGGTATTTCTGCTGAAGAAGTAGTAAATGCATTAAATAAGAAAAGTGGTTTATTAGGTATCAGTGGTGTATCAAGCGATTCAAGAGATGTTGAAGCAGCTGCTGAAGAAGGTAACGAAAGAGCTAAATTAGCAATTGATATGTACAATCAAAGAGTAGCTAATTTCTTGGCTATGTACAACAACTTACTAGGAGGAGCAGATGTAATTTGTTTCACTGCAGGTGTTGGTGAAAATTCAAAAGAAGCTAGACAAGATATTATCAGTAGATGTGCATCTTTAGGGTTAAAACTAGATCCTGAAAGAAATAATACTCGTGGAGAATTTGCTCTTATATCTAGTGATGATTCTTCTATACCTGTTTATGTTGTACCTACAAATGAAGAATTAATGATAGCTTTAGATACAATGGCATTAAGTAATAAATAAGAAATTAGGTGTTTAAAATAATAAAATTCGATATATATAGAAAAATTGTAAAAATAATTAAGAAATATAAGAATATAGTAATAGCTAGACATATAAGTCCAGATCCCGATGCTATCGCAGGTCAAATTGGATTAAGGGATTCAATTAGACTTACATTCCCAAACAAGAATGTATATGCCGTTGGAGCGGGAGTGTCTAAATTTAAATATTTAGGTAGTCTAGACAAAGTGGATGTAACGCAAATAGAGCACGCTCTACTTGTGGTTCTTGATGTGCCTAACTTCGAAAGAATTGACGGTATTAATGGATTACAATACGATGCTATTTTAAAAATAGATCATCATCCACCTTTAGATATTGTTGGTGACGTAGATTGGACTGATGATACTAAATCTAGTACATGTGAAATGTTAATTAACTTATTATTAGATACAAAATTAGTAATAGATTTAAAAATAGCTAATGCTTTATATACAGGAATGGTATTTGATAGTGATAGATTCTTACTTGGAACAACTACTGTAGGAACATTCTTAACGGTAACTAAATTATTAAATAAATTACCAGTAGATATTACATCTGTCTATAACAATTTATATTATAAAGATATGTCCGAATTAAAATTCTATGCTTATTTAATAAATAATATTGTTATTTCTGATAATAAATTCGGCTATATATTTATCGAAAAAGAAACACTTGATAAATTCGGCATGGATGCATCCAGTCCATCACATTTCGTTAATGATTTTTACTATATAAATCAATTAGTATGTTGGGCTTTTGCTACATATGATGAAAGATTACAATTATATAAAGTAAATATTCGTAGCTGCGGGCCTGATATTAATGAAATAGCAAATAAATATGATGGGGGAGGCCATAAACTTGCTAGTGGCTGTAGAATAAAGAAAAAGAGTGATGTAGAAGCTCTAATGAAAGATTTGGATGCAGCATCAAAAGTATATAATGACAATGAATAATATTAAAATAAAAAAGTTTGAAAAACTAAAGAATAATAAATACAAAGTTATTGGTGATCAAGAACTTGTTCTATACGACAACACTATTATTAAATTTAATTTATTACAAAATAAAGTAATAGAGGATTTAAATGAAGTATTAGAATATGATAAAGCTACAGAAATTTATTATGAAATAGTTAAAGTAATTAATAGAAAACTAAGAACAGTTCATGAAATAAAAAAAATACTAAAAGAAAAAGAAGTAAGTAATCAATATATTGAAGCAATAATAAATAAATTAAAAGAATCTAGATTACTAGATGACGAAAAATATGTTTCTAGTTATATTCATGATGTTTTACGTTTAAAAAATACTGGCCCAAGAAAGATTGAAACTGATTTATTAGCATTAGGTATACCAGATTATTTAATAAAAGAATATTTATTTAATATTACTGATGATATCTGGGAAGAAAGAATCAGTAAAATGATTGAAAAGAAACTAAAAAGTAATCATACAAAGACAGGACTTAATTTAAAGGTGTCTATAGCAACTTTTATAGTCCATGAGGGTTACACCAAGGAAATGGTAATGAAAGTGGCTAATAGATATGATTATACGTGTCTAGAAGCAATTGAAAAAGATTACAAGAAGATATTTAATAAATATAAAGATAAATATGATAAAGATAAATTAAAGGATGTTATAAAAAGTAAAATGTGTATGAAAGGATACACAACTGATGAAGTGACATCATATATGAATAAAGAATAGGAGAGGATTATATGGAAAATAATGAATTTCAAAACAATGAAACAACTTTAAATAGTAATAGCTTTTATGCTAGTGTATTTAAATGGTTAGCCCTTGGTTTATTAATAACTTTTGGCGCAGGATATTTGTTATATTATCAATTTACAGATATTTTAGTTAAACTATTATCAGGAGGAGCATATTTCGTAATATTAATTGCTGAATTAATATTAGTTATTGCTTTTAGAGTATCAATAAGCAAGATGAATTTCACAACTAGTCTACTATGCTATGCTCTATATTCCTTACTAACAGGATT
>JAEEKZ010000054.1 GCA_016288635.1 Caryophanales bacterium | reverse complement strand
TTACTTTGAGGATCCATATCAATAAGCAATACTCTTTGGCCTAATTGTCCCAATGCAGCAGCTAAATTTATACTACTTGTTGTCTTACCTACTCCACCTTTTTGATTGACTAATGATATAACTTTTGCCATTCTTACACTTCCTTTGTAATCTTTTCATATGTATTAATATTTTAACATAAAAAGTTATATAAAGGAATTAATTTGAAGTAAAAATTCTATTAAATTTTATTAACAAAAAAAGTAATGTTATTAACACTACTTAATTATTTGATTTAGCCTTTTCCTTTTTTGCTTTAGATTCAAATATTGAATTATCCTTTTCTATGTAATCTACTAATTGATTATTAAATTCAATTATTTCTTTAGTCTTTTTACTATTACTTATATTAATGTCAGATTTCATATCAATATCTGTGTCTTGGCTATATGTTTTTCCATCATACCATCTTCCATCTGGAAGCATTATTAAATTTGGATGATACGATGCAAAAACGTCTGTTCCAGGATATACATTTGGATCGTATTCTATTCCAAGTAAATTTAACAATGTCGGTACCATATCAATATCATTCACTAAAGTATCAATTGATTTTGCTTCAATATTAGGGTTATATATGAAGAACGGAATATTTTTCAAATCGTAATTCGTTCCAATACTTTCGCCATAATATTGTTCTAATTCTCCTTCACTATATTCATATGAGTATGAATAATGATCATCAAAAAATACTAAGACAGTATCATTTAGTAGATTATCTCTTTCTAAATTTTCAATTAACGTTTTCACAAATGTGTCTGTGTTGTTGGTTAGATTTTTAACACATTCGGATTGCGTTATATTTTGACATTGATTGGTATTAACATATGGACCATGAGTTCTTAATGTTATTATGTATGTCATAAATTTGCTACTGTTATTATCCTTGTTAATTATGTAATTATAGAATTCTGGATTGCTTGATAATTGAATGTCATCTGTATAATCAAAATTGTTTTTATACTTGTCCGCCAAGAAAAATGTTCTATCAAATCCTAGATTTAAATGTTGAGCATCTCTATTATAATATTGTGCTTCATTTTGATGTATTGATGATATTAAATATCCTGATTTCTTTAACATAAATGGTAAAGAATTATAATAATGGTTCTTGTTTTGTGCTTTTCCAGTCATATAGTATCCACTTAATGAGGTGTTTTCAACAAAATTAGTTGCTATAGAGTATCCATATCTATTTGTAAAATTAATGCCTTTTTCTCTTATTGAACTAAGATATGGCATATTTTCTTTTGTTAATAATATATTATCAACGCTTTCAAGCAAAATCATTATTACATTTTTTCCTTTTAATAATCCAGTATAATCATTTTTCTCTAAGGTTATTTTTCTGCTTTTTATGATTTTTCTCATTTCCGAATCACTAAGCGGTTTAGACGTATTTTCCTGAATATAATTTTTTATATCTTTTACATGATATTCGTATAATCCTAAAACAGTCAAACTTTTTTTGGAATTTATAAAATTATCAGCATAATATCTTGGGAAAGAACTTTCCCCCCAAGTATCAGCTTCATATGTTTCTAATTTATGGTATGCTTCACTTCTTCCAAATGAAAAAATCAAAAATATTAAAATTATAGAAATAATTTTTTCTATTGCATTCTTTTGAGAATCTGCTTTTCTTAATATTAGGTAGCCAACTATGTATATAATTGTTGCTATTACGAGGATTAGGATGAATTTTGCATTAAAAAATTTAATTGTAAAATTTAAATAACGCATTCCCTCACCGGCATTATTTAAATCATATATGCTTAAAGCGGAATCTTTAATATTTAACAGCAAATAATTTGCAATTACCAAAAGGATATTAAGAATACATATTAGTAAATAAACAATTTTGGATAATTTTTTTGGCATATTGCAAACTATATATGCAAATAGTAATGCATAAAAGAAATTTAGAAATCGCGTACATGTTGTGTATGGTCTTGTAAATAGATTTAAAGAGTTACAATAATTAGAAATAAATGTAACTAATATCATGTTTGCCAATACAAAAACAATTATAAATGATAATCCTAAAATTTGTTCCTTGTGATCTTCGTAAATAGTCTTGATATAATTTCTTTTTTCATTCTTGGGCGTTTTTATAAAGTTTTCCACTAGGGTATTTACCAATGGTAGTATCACTGCAATTATAGATGATAATAATATATATTTAATTGCAAAACTTGTTGTGAAAACATATTCTTCATATCCAAAAAAATACTTAATAATTATGTGCATAAATAAATTGTTGATCAAACAATAAACTGCATAATAACATATTAGGTTTATAACTTTATATTTTTTGTTTTTTTTGTTAATAATATTGGTTAATATGTATATGCTTATGAATGATGGTAACATCATACAAATAAATTCAATCATAATAAATCTCCTGAAAATATTATATACATATAATATTTAAAAAATCAAAAAAAATAATAGATTATCTATTATTTTTGTATTTTTCTATTATTGCGTCAGCAATTCTCTCACTTGCATGCCCATCACCATATGGGTTAGAAGCTTTACTCATCTTATTATAAGCCTCTTTATTTGTTAAAAGTTTTTTTGCTTCTTTATATATTCTTTCTTCACTAGTTCCAGTTAATTTTAAAGTTCCGGCTTTAATACCTTCTGGTCTTTCAGTAGTATCTCTTAAAACTAGTACTGGTTTTCCTAATGATGGAGCTTCTTCTTGTACTCCGCCAGAATCACTCATAATGAAATATGATTTATTTTGAAAATTGTGAAAATCAAATACTTCTAATGGTTCAATAAGATGAATTCTATCACATCCATTGAATTCTTCTTTAGCTATTTCTCTTACTACAGGATTTAAATGAATTGGATATATTACTTTAACGTCTTCGAATTCATCTATTATTCTTCTAACTGCTCTAAAGATATTATGCATTGGCTCGCCAATATTCTCTCTTCTGTGGGAAGTTAATAGTATTAATCTTTCGTTTTTATTAACCCAATCTAATTCTTTATTTTTATAGTCTTTAGATACTGTTGTTTTCATAGCATCTATAGCAGTATTACCTGTAATATAGATTTTTGATTTATCCTTTCCTTCTTTAATTAAGTTTTTTGCACTTAATTCAGTTGGCGCAAAGTACATATCGCACATGCAATCTACCCACTGTCTATTCATTTCTTCAGGATATGGGCTATATTTATCATACGTTCTTAATCCGGCTTCTACATGTCCAATGTCTACTTGATTGTAGAATGCACTTAAAGCAGCTGCAAAAGATGTTGTTGTATCTCCATGTACCAATACAATATTAGGCTTTACTTCTTTAATAACTTCGTCTAGGCCTTCTAATACTCTAGATGTAATATCTCCAAGGGTTTGACCTTTTTTCATAATGTTTAGATCATAGTCTGGTTTAATTTTGAATGTTTCAAGTACTTGATCTAACATTTCTCTATGTTGCGCTGTTACACACACTATACTTTCTACTTCTTTTCTTCTTTCTAATTCTTTAACAAGCGGAGCCATTTTTATAGCTTCTGGTCTTGTTCCAAATACACTTAACACTTTTATTTTTGTCATTTAAACCACCTATGTATGATTATACCAAATATAATTATATATTTCTATATGAAAAAACGCCATAAAGGCGTTTTTTATTTATAATATTTTGGTACAGTTCTTAATGAATACCTTTTTTTAAATGGAATCTTTGTTATTTGTATGTTAGTCTCATCGACTAAATAATCATATCCTATTGGTTGCATTTCTTTGTTTGGATCAAGCCTATTATATAAATTCTTTCTATCTTCTCTATCTTGTGGTTTTATCATTTTTAAGTGATATAGATTGTAGTCTAATTTTACAAAATCACCAAGTTCTCTATATACCCAGGGAATATGATGTTCGTGTTCATAGTTAAATGTCATTTGATCTGCCAATGGGAATAACAATATTTTACTCTTTTGATCCCAAATTCCATCACTTCTATATTGGTTTGTATTATCCCACAATTCTCTAAAATGAACTTGTATTGATTTGTTTGGATTTTCTTTTATTATTTTTCTTAGGTTTCTTAAAAATGCTTTCTCAAATCTTTCATCTGGGTCAACACATAACACCCATGGATTTTCTGTATCAGCTAATTCTTTTGCTCTTCTAATTACAGTTTCTCTGTTGTATCTTTCTCTCCATTTGTGCTTGCCTTTTTGTTTCCCATCTATAACATCAACAACTTTTTTAAATTTTTTTATTTCTTCAGTTGATCCATCTGTTGATTCATCATCATATATGACAAATTTGTCAACATACTTGTATAGATGCTTTATACAAGGTATTAGATTCAGTTTTTCATTATGCACACACATAATGCATATAATTTCATCATTCATTTTTTCCTTTTTTTCTTTTAAACATTATATCAATAATCGTTCTATTATATATTTCATTAATCATCTTATTTAATTTTGCATTTTCTTCTTTTAGTTCAACTACTTCTCTTTTTAAATCTGAATTATCTTTTCTTATTTTCTTTATAGTTTCTTCTTGTTGTTTTAACAATTCTTCTTGTTCCTTCGTTAACTCTTCTTGTTGTTTCGTTAACTCTTCTTGTTGTTTCGTAAACTCTTCTTGTTGTTTCACTAATTCTTCTTGTTGATGCTTTATTTGTTTGTCTGTTTCCTTTAATTTTCTTTGTTGTTTTTCAATTCCAGATTTGTTTTGATCAATCAAATATCCTAGAGTACTATCAGAATAGTATACTAAATCAGCTGAAATAATTAGATTTCTATTTAGCGTAGAAATCATCTTACTTGCAAGCTCTTCTCGTAAAATATAATATATATTCTTCGTAGTATAGAATATTTCATTTGCAAAATCATCATGATTAATTGATTCGATTCTTTTATACGCTTTATTCAACGCATAACTTTCAATACATTTAGCTTTTTTTATTTCATCTACAATTATTGTGTTAATAAAATCGATTGAAAAGTCATGCAATATTTCACTCCTAAAATCATAGTCAGATGGATTTTTATTTACTTTCATCAATTGGCGATTTAATTCTTCTGAACTTATATTTATACCATAACTTTCAACAACAAAATTATGTAACTTTAAGTCGTTATATATTTTCTCGTCTATGATTCCAATATTTTTTCCATAGCCGATTAGCATAGTGGGATATCCCATGCACATTGACTCAATAACTACTCGTCCAATACCAATTATTCCATTATATTTTCCGTTTAAATCTTTGCATATATTATCGCTATGGCCACATAATTTTACTTTGTTTTCAAGCTTCTTCTCTTGGATAAGTGCCAGTAATTCATTGCGCTTATTACCATCACCATATATGTCTATTTCAGATATATCTAATTTTTCAACATCGTTTAATAAGTTGATTATTTCTAGGTATTTATCGTCATCAAGTCTAGATACTAATGCCCATTTCTTGTTACTAACCACCTTATTCTTAAGATATTTTTTTCCATCAATAATATTTGGGAAAAAAACTGATATATTGTTTTTTATTTTATTTAGCTCAAGCATTAAGTCTTCATTAACAGCAAATATTTTTCTAAAAATTTTCTCAATGCCAAATTCATACAATATGAACGAATTAGGAAAAGCACAAAAATTAATTGAAGAATAACCATGGGCAACATAGAATATTTTTGTCTTTGTTTGATTTGCTGCAATCATAGCTGGAAAAACACAATAAAAAGGGTTAGCTATAATTGCATCAATTTTATTTTCTTTAATTATTCTAATCAAATTATTTACATCATTGACAAATTCCTTTATCGTAGATTTACTTGAAAAACAAAAATCAGTATATACTTTTGCTCCATTTAATAAGTTTTTATTTCCATAGTTAGCAAACGCAAAATATAAATCATTGCTATTTTTTAAAGTTTCATAAATTGTATTTATTTGAGTTTCAAGTCCGCCTTTATCGAACTTTTCGCTAATAATCAATAAATTCAATTTAATCATCCTTTCTTGATTCCATCTTGGCTAGTAATTTAATAATCGTTTTTGCTTTTTCTGACCATGAATTTTCATTTGCCTCTTTTAACAGCAGCTTTTTATAATTATCATCATTTCTCTTTTTATATGCTTCTTCCAATTTTTTTATAAAATCTTCATGATTTTTTCCAATTAGTACTGATTCATATTTTTTGCACTCATTCATTGCAGTTGTTACTATAGGTTTTTCTAATGCCATATATTCAAATAGTTTTAATGGGGAAGTCGCTTGTGTAATACTATTGATTACAAAAGGAATAGTAAGAACGTCAATTTTTGACGCGTAATTTGGTAATATATCATATTGTCTCGCTCCTAAAAAATAAACGTTTTCTAATTTTTCAATTTTACTTTTATCAAATGCATCATCGTATTTTATACCAAATAAGATTATATTGTATTTATTTGTATCATTGATTTTTCTTATTAATTCGTAATCAAACCATTTTGCAAGAGCACCATAATATCCTATATTGATTTTTCCATTGTTTAGTATGTCCAAATATTTTTTCTCAAATTTAAACTTTTTATCAATTTTTCTAAAATGATCTACATCTACTCCATTACATGCAAAACAATAATTCTTTTTACCTCTTTTTTTAAGAACGTCTTTCTCAATTTCATTGGCCGTTACGACAATTGCTATATTTATATCATCTTGTAATGCCTTGTTATATTTATCAACAACATACTTTGGCAATTGATCTGTTCCTGCCAACTCTGGTGATAAATCATCTATATACTCATATAAAATTTTAAATCCCGAATCAATATATAATTGCATTGTTTCACCAGACATACTCCAATTTGTTGAATATATTTGAATATATTTTGGTATTTCCGGATATTCGTCTAATGTATGCAGTACTGTGTCTAATGTTAATTGTCTTTCCATAGGCGCCAAGAATAGGTTGTTATTTATTGTGTCAAACTCATCTACAACATCGGTGGCATCTGTTACCTCATATATAACTAAACATCTATTATTAGAAAAGGCTTTAGATATGTGTTGTGGTCTTTGAAATAATGGAACATTCCATCCAAATGGACTTCTCCATATAATTACTCTATCTATTTCTCCTGATGATAATCTTTCTCTTAATTTTTTCCTAAATAATTCTATTCTACTAACTTGTTCATCTAATTTGCTTTCAATATCTTTACATTTGTTGCACCACAAATTATTTCTAGCTTCTTCATCTAATTTCTTTAGATATTTTGAATCTTTTATTTTTTCTATAGCTTTATCAATGTTTTCAATGAATTCTTTGTGATCTTTTGAAATAAATACTGACTTATATTTCATACATTCTGGCAAAGCTGTCGTTACAATTGGCTTATTAGCTGCCATATATTCAAACAATTTTACTGGACTTGTTGATAATGTAATTTCATTTATCAAAAATGGAATCATACACACGTCAAAATTATGAACATAATATGGTAATTCTTCATATTTTTTCTTTCCTAAATATATCACATTATCCAATTTTTCAATTCCACTCTTATCTAAAGAATTATCATAATTAATTCCGATTAATACAATTGCATAGTTTGGTTTGGCTTTGGATAATTCCTTTATTAGTTTATAATCATACCAGTTTGCTAAGGCACCATAATAACCTATTATTCTTTTATATTTTTTCTTAATACTTTTTATGTCGTCGGGAATATAATCATTTCCTGTGTTATTAAAATGATCATAATTAACGCCATTTGTAACTAATGTCACATTTGCTTTTGGATTTTTTTCAACAACATTGTTGTATAGCTTAGTTGCTGTGGTAATAATAATATTACTATCATTTCTAATTATATTCTCATGCCTTTTTATTAGCGAATCATATGCATCTCCGCATAGTTTTTTATCAATGTCGTCAACATAATCATACAATAAATAAAATCCGTGCTTTTTATATAATTCAATTCTTTCTTCAGGAATAAAATCAGTTGAATATACCATTAAAAATTTTTTTATGGTTACTCCAACCAGCTCATCAAATATATTTTGTCTATAATATCCTAAATCAACAAGAAATAGATTGTTTTTTATTTTTTTAATTCTATCTTTACAGCCTTTATAATCGTTATCATCATGGGAATGATATATAAATAAAACATTTTCACTAAAATTTTCAGCAACTTGTTGTGGTCTTTGTTTAATTAATCTTTCCCATCCAAAATTGTTTTCAAAAATAATAATATTATTATAATTTTGATATTCAATTATTTTTGTTGGGCTCTTTTTTGCAAATTTTGATTTTACTTTCCATTTTATAAATTTGTAGCTTTTTTTTGCAGTTGCCACAACTCCGTTACGTTTTATTGATGATATTACTCTTCTAATCATAATTCTCTCCTTTGCTTAAATAATTAACTTAGCATACTTTTTTCATACTCATCACATATTTGAGCTGCTGGTCCAACTTTTAATTGTTCTCCTTTGTTAATCCAAATTGCTCTATTGCATAGTTGTTTAACTTGCGCTGGACTATGAGAAACATATAAAACTGTTGTTCCACCATTAATCATACTCATCATTTTTGCTTTAGATTTTTCCTGAAAAGCTAAATCTCCTACTGATAATATTTCATCCACTATTAGTATTTCTGGATCAACTAGTGTTGCTATTGAAAACGCCAGTCTTGCTGTCATACCTGAACTAAAATTTTTTATAGGAACATCAATAAAATCCCATAGTTCGGCAAAATCAATTATTTCTTTAAATCTTTTATCTAGGAATTCTTTGCCATATCCCATAACAGCACCATTTAAATATACGTTTTCTCTTGCTGTTAAATCAGGGTCAAATCCTGCTCCCAATTCTATCATGGGACATACAGATCCTCTCTTTATTACCTCTCCTTTTGTTGGAGTCATTACGCCAGCAACTATCTTTAAAAGCGTTGATTTTCCAGCACCATTTGGACCAATAAGTCCTATTACTTCCCCAGGCTTAATTTTTAAATTAATATTCTTTAATGCCCAAAATTCATTTTTCTTTTTTTCTTCATTTTTTTTCTTTCTTCTTGCTGGAGATAGTGAGTCCACAAACCATTGCTTCATAGAGAATCCTCTATCAATTCCTAAATTAAACATCATAGAGACATTATTTATTTCTATCATGTATTCTTCTTTTCTTTTTTTCATAATGCCTCCTACACATAATATATGAACTTATTTTGTTTACTTCTAAATAAAATAAGTCCAATTACCATAACAATAAATCCCGAAATAAAGCACGCTATCCAAGATTCTATTGATGGCATTTGTCTATATAAAATAATCATTCTGCAAAAATTTATAAAATTATACATTGGATTTAATTTTAGAATTGGAACCATCCAACTATCTAGCATATTAATATCATACATAATTGGCGTTAAATACATCATAAACATAATAAATACACCATATATATAATAAATATCTCTTAAAAATACTGCTATTGTTGCTAGTATCAATCCCATTCCAAATGTAAACATAAATAAACAAACTGCAGCATAAGGTAAAAACACATGTA
>JAEEKZ010000053.1 GCA_016288635.1 Caryophanales bacterium | reverse complement strand
TTTTATTTCTTTAACAATTGTCTTTGGTACAATTCCATTTTCTTTATTATATTTTTCTTGTATTTCTCTTCTTCTTTGAGTTTCCTTGATTGCTTCATCCATTGATTCGCTTATTTCATCAGCATACATTATTATTTGTCCATTTTCATTTCTTGCAGCTCTACCAATAGTTTGAATTAAACTTCGTGTACTTCTTAAAAATCCTTGTTTATCAGCATCCAATATACATATTAGGCTTACTTCCGGGATGTCTAAGCCCTCTCTTAAAAGGTTGATTCCAACAATACAATCATATACTCCGCATCTTAAATCGTGAATTATTTTTAATCTTTCTAACGATTTAATCTCGCTGTGAAGATATGCAACTTTAATACCCATTCCCTTTAAATAACTAGTTAATTCCTCACTCATTCTAATAGTTAAAGTTGTAATAAGAACTCTTTCATTTCTTTCTTTTCTTTTGTTAACTTCAGCTATAATATCATCAACTTGTCCATCTTTTGGACGTACTTCGATCGTAGGATCAAGTAGGCCTGTAGGTCTAATAATTTGTTCAACATATTTGTTATTAATATGTTCTAGTTCATAATCACCAGGAGTTGCAGATATATAAATTACTTGGTTAATATGATTTTCAAACTCATCATATTTTAATGGTCTATTGTCTAGTGCAGATGGTAGTCTAAAGCCATAATCAACTAAAGTAGTTTTACGCATTCTATCACCATTATACATGCCTCTTACTTGAGGAAGTGTAACATGTGATTCATCTACGACTAGTAGAAAATCTTTAGGGAAGAAATCAATAAGACAACTTGGGGTTTCCCCTTCTCCTCTTAGCGATAAGTGTCTAGAATAATTTTCTATACCTGAACAGAAACCAGTTTCTTTAAGCATTTCAATATCGTAATTAGTTCTTTCTTTTATCCTTTGTTCTTCTAGGAATTTACCTTTTTCGTGAAAGTAATTGATTCTATCTTTTAGTTCTAATTCAATTCTATTAATAGCCTCATCCATCTTATCTTGGCTTGTAACAAAGTGAGATGCTGGTGATATTACTACTGTATTTTTTCTAGTTAATACTGTTCCATTTAATAAATCAAATGTGCATATTTCCTCAACAACATCATCATCTAATATAATTCTTATTCCTGATTCTTTATCATTAACAGGTATAATATCTACATTGTTGCCCCTTATTCTAAATGTTCCACGATGAAAGTCCATTTCATTTCTTTCATATGTCATATCTATTAATTTTGCCGCTATCTTATTTCTGGTTAGCTTATCCCCTAGAGAGATAACAAACATATTCTTTTCATATTCTTCTTTTTCACCAATACCATATATACATGAAACTGATGCTACAATAATAACATCGTTGTATTTAATTAAATCTGATGTTGCAGCATGTCTCATTTCGTCAATTTCATCGTTTATAGATGAGTCTTTTTCTATATAAGTATCACTTTGAGGCACATATGCTTCTGGTTGATAATAATCATAATAGCTTATAAAGTATTCGACATGGTTTTCGGGGAATAATTCTTTAAACTCAGAATATAATTGGCCAGCAAGGGTTTTATTATGAGCAAGAATTAAAGTTGGCTTTTGAACTTTTTCAATTACATTTGCGATAGTAAAGGTTTTGCCCGTTCCTGTTGCTCCAAGTAAAACTTGTTCTTTTTTACCTGATTTAATACCATTAACTAATTCTTCAATTGCCTGCGGTTGATCACCACTTGGTTTAAACTTTGAAACCAATTTAAACATATTTGCCTCCTATACACTTTATAAGTAAGTTCTATTACTGTTTTATTATAAAGTTATGAGTCTTTGTTGTAAAGGAATATTATATATAAAATGAAAAGACGATTAATATCGTCTTTTTTTATTGAGTTCTTCCCTTAAAAGCTCTATATTCCTGTAGAAATGTTTCTGTTATACGTGTAATATCTTCTAAATTTTCTATTGTTTTATATTCTGGCACGATATAATCTGGATCCCCATAATATTCTGAATCATCTCCGCCATACCATGCCGACTGTATATCGGCTTCTTTACTAACAGTTGCATTATTATATGAAATATTCATATAACCCCTATATATACGATTTACTGCTTCTATAATTTCTTTCATATCACTTGGAAGTAATCCTGGGATTCTATTTACTGCTTCCTCTACTAATTTGCGAATTACATCTCTTTCTTTTCCAAGTACATTAAATTTATCAGAGTTCATAAGAATGTGATATCCTGGAACTAACCCTTCTATAAGTTTTATAGTTATTTCATTTTCTCTTCGTTGTTCTTCCCACATTTCTTTTTGCCATTGTCCATCGTCTGCCATAATAACCTCCCTATTACAATTAATTAATACCATTTTTTTACTTTAAAGTCAAATAAATGCAGTATATATGAAAAAAGAGAATTATTAATTCTCTTTTTATGCTTTCATAGCTCTATCTTCATCGGTTAGTTCAAACATTTTTGTTGATCTAACTTTTGGATTCCATGTTGGGTATTCTTCTGAATATGAATTCATAAATTCCTGATTTAGTCCGTCATAATACTCTGGAGTACTTTCAGTTAGCGAAACAGCAACTGTGGCATCAAAATAATAATAATTGTCTTTGTATTTTACAATATTCCACATATGTCCTCCACCATTGGCTACACCAACAACACTATAAGATTCTATGCCAATATTTTGGAATAATATTTGGGCAGTTTTTGCAAATCCTGCACATACAGCATTACGCATTATAAACACATTATATGCTGATTGGTTTTTTGCCGTTCTCATAAATGCTGTATCATAATATGCTAATTTATCTATATATTTATAAACATATATTATCTTTTGCTTATCCGTCATATCTTTTGTTGCATATTTTACATCATCAATCATTCTTTCAATTCTGTATATGAACAAATCATTTGCAAACGACAATTCTAATGCGTTATATAATTTTATAGTTCCAGTTTCAGCATCGACTTTTTTATAACCAATTCCGCTTGCCCTAAGAATTTCTGGGTGGTCAATATAAATTGCATCATGCGCTATATAAAAATCTGTTACACAGGCAGTCATAGAAAAGCAATTGTATTTAACAAAGTCAATATCTAATTCCATAATATTTTTTTTATAACTTTTTACTAAATCTTTATACATTAATTTTTGTGTATCAGTCAAGTATTCATTATACACTCTTTCATCAGACATATATAAGTTATTAAAATATGCCTCGTTCTTTTTATCTATCAGTTTATTTCCTTCAATTGGTCTAAAGAATAAATAAAATGCTACGCATGAAATTATAAATAATATTATAAATATCAAAAAATGATCGCCAAAGAAGTTCTCATCTTCATTATATCTTCTTTTAAAAAATGCTAAATATGGATATACAAGAAATGGTGCTACGATTGCTAACAGCCCTCCAAAAAAACCACCACCATATGAATACGATATGGCAAATGGTAATATAAAGAAAATTGACGTTACAAAAAGCATTCTTACTGGTAAGAATATTATACATAATGTTAAAAGAATGATATAAACCCAGTGTACGTGTATTACTTTAGCTAAATAATAAATATTTAAACCTGGTATTATACCTCTCCAAAAAGGGATTCCCGCTAAATTAATGAACCCTATGATGGATATGTATATTCCTAGTATATATAATATATAGTAATATATCATAACTATCACCATTATTAATATATCATAAAAAATAATAATTTTTTTCTTTTTTTTATTGGTTTACACTTAAAGAGTATTTTTCCAATAAAAATAGCAATCTATTGATTGCTATTTACAATTATTAATTGAACCTAAGTCGTAAACATATAAGTAACCCATCTTTTTTAATGTTTCTGCTGCAATGGAACTTCTTTTTCCAGATCTACAATATACAACTATTTTAGTTTCCTTGGTATATCCAAGATCATTAAACTTGTTTTCCAATTCGGTATACTCAAGGTTGATAGCTCCATCTAAATGATCTTCGTCATATTCTGATGCACTTCTAACATCTAGTAAAATAGCTCCATTTTGAATCATTTCATTTTTCTCTTCACAAGTTACCATTTTATATTCTCCTTTGGTTTTGTCATTCTTCACTTTACACCCCGCACATAATAATAACAATATAACTATAATTGTTAAATACTTTTTCACATTACCACCAATTAAAGTATAACAAAAGAAAAATAGCCATACAAGACTATTTCATATCTTTAAAATATACGCTCAAATTAGCTACATATTGAACACCAGATATTACTGACATTAATGTTGCTAATATCAATAATATTGTGTCTACAGGAATATGTATAAATTCAAAAGGCATATTATAGAATAATACTAATGTTAATCCACACATCATGCATATTGTTTTAATTTTTCCCGCAATAGATGCTGCAACAACATGGCCTTTGTTGCCGGCAATCATCTTACATGAATCAACAATAATATCTCTCGAAATAATTACAACCGGAATAACGACTGAAATACTTCTTTCATAAGCTAAGATAATCAATAAACCATTTACTAATAGTTTATCCGCAATAGCATCTGTTACTTTTCCAAAGTCTGTAACCATATTTCTACTTCTTGCAATATAACCATCTAAGAAATCTGTAATTGACGCAAAAGCAAATACCCCACCAGCAATTAGAAATTTCAAATTAACTGGATTAGTTATTCCTTTTATAACATATGTTGGCCATTCAAAACCAACCTCACTCCAAGGGAATAATAACATTATCAATAATAATACTGATAAAACTATTCTTGTCATTGTAATTTTATTTGCTAAGTTCATAATTACCTCCTATAATTTAATACTGTCGTGGATACTTCCACATTCCTTGTTGTAACTTGTTTTGTGCACCAGAATATCGCTAATATCACTAGAACAAACACCAATACTCCAATAGCAATATATATCCATAAAGAATTACTTTTTTCTGCTGTATATGGAGAAGAAATGGTTTTTTCTTTTCCTTCTTTCTTTTGCTGTTGTTCAATAGATTTTTCAATCTCTTTAACAGGAATTTTTGATGTGTATTCAAACATATAATCATTGAATTCATCTACTAATGCTTCAGAGTCTAAGCCAAGATATTTTGCATAATCTGAAATATTTGTTTTTAATTCTAAAACATTTTTAAATGCCCCTATTTTACCACTTTCAATGTTTTCGAGTATTAATACGTTAAGCCCTAAATCCCTACTTACTTCTTCAAGGCTTACTCCCGATGATAATCTGGCTTCTCTTAACGATTCACCTATTCCATCCAAAATAATTCACTCCTTTATTTTTGGTTACAAATTAAAAAAATAATCTTAATAAGCCATGTTCTGTACTCAACTTTCGTTAAGTGACAAATATTTATCTATAGCCTAAGCTATCCCTTACTCAATTAAAATTCTCTTGTAAGAGTTCCCCTACCAAATTTGGGTTTCTCGCTTGCGGGGTTTACCACGTTCCACTTCCCCAGTTTCCCGGTTCTTCGTCTCTTTGGCACTTTTACATCTACTTAGACCATTTAACAGGCCTTTTCGAAGCCGTTAGTCTTTCGACTACCTTAGGTTATTCTTTCCCTAAGCACAAACACTACTGTCATTTCAGAACAGTGCGAGCATGGACTTTCCTCTATATAATAAATATATAGCATTTGTCTAAAGATTATTCGTTTGAACCATAAACGGCTTTTTCTAATTTAGAAATTCTCTTTAACAAATCTAAATTGTTGGATGCTTTACTATTCTCTTTTTCGGCTGTTTCTAGTTCATCATTCAATCTACGAATTTCTTGTTTTAAACTAGTAACCTCCTCAGTTAGAGACTTAATATCTGTTTCTTGTGCTTTAATAATGCTCATATATTCTGTATAGTCTTTGATTACAATGTCCAAGAATTTATCTACTTCTTGAGGTCTATAGCCTCTAGCATCAATATTAAAATCTTGTTCTAGTAAATCTTTAACTGTAAGAATTATTCTACCATCATTCATAGCAACACCTTCCAACCACATAAATTATAGCAACATTATCATTTTTCGTCAAGATAACCAAGGCCTATCGTTATACTATTATCTTCTACATTATTATACATATTATATTTATTTTATTTATTAAAAAAAATGAAATACATGGTATAATAGATGCGGTGATTATGTGAATTATCCAGGAAAAGCAAAAAAGCAATTCAAAAAAGAATTAATTAGTCATGCTAATCGAGGAATGGAACTTGAACATATAATTAATGATGCTAATGCATATTATTTAGATAAAAATATTGCTATAATATATAAGAAACCTACACCAATAAATATAGTTAAGATTGACTATGATAAAAAAAGAATTACTGATGCCTTCTTTAAAGAAGCATCTACTTTAGATTATAATGGTGTATATAAGGGGTTATATATTGAATTTGATGCAAAGGAATGTAATAACAAAACAAGTTTTACTCTTAGAAATATACATGATCATCAAATTAAACACATGGAAAGAATATTAGAACACCATGGAATTTGTTTCCTTATTATAGGTATGAATTGTAGATACTTTTTATTTGATGGAAACACATTAATTGATTTTATAAATAATAATGATAGAAAAAGCATTCCATATAGTTTTATAGTTGAGAATTCTTTTGAAATAAAGTATAACTATTTAAAAGGTCTAGACTATATAGAAGCTTTAGATAGATTATTGGAGGTAAAATATGAAAAAAGATAAAGATATTGAAAAATCCAAGATAAAAGAGAAAAAAGAAAAAAAGGTAAAAAAAAGAATTAAGAAGAAAAATAAAATACCTGTATTATCAATATTAATTGATATAATAATGGTCGGAATGATTGGGGCTGCAACATTAGTACTAGTATTCGGTTTATATATTATTATTACTTCTCCTGACTTTAACAAGGAATTATTATATTCTAAGGAATCTACAATAATATATGATAAAAATGGTAATGAGCTTGCTAAAATTGGTGCTGATAATAGAACATTAGTTACTTATGATGATCTATCAGAAGTATTTATAGATGCACTAATTGCTACCGAAGACTCACGTTTCTTTCAACATAATGGATTAGATGGTGCGAGATTTATTAAAGCTACTTTTGGACAGTTATTAGGTAATTCAAGTGCCGGTGGTGCTTCAACATTAAGCATGCAAGTTGCAAAGAATATTTATAATGGTAAAGAGTCTAAAGGTATTGGCGGTATTATTCGTAAATTTAAAGATATTTACATGGCAGTATTTAAAATAGAGAACTCCTATACCAAAGAAGAAATTATTGAATTCTATGTTAATTACCAATGGTTTAATAAAGGTAATACAAACTATGCATCTATTTCTGGAGTTGAAGAAGCTTGTGATTATTTCTTTGGAAAATCAGTTTCTGATTTAAATTTAGCGGAAGCTTCCCTACTTGCTGGAATGTTCCAAAACCCATATGCATATAATCCATATAAATTCCCTAATGCTACAACTAAAAGAAGAGAAACTGTTCTTAAGTTAATGGTTAGACATGGATATATTACGGAAGAGGAACAGAAAGCTGCTAATGCAATTCCAATTAAAAGTTTATTAGTAAGTCACGAAGAAGAAGCTGCTACAAGTATTTTCCAAGCAGATATTGACTTTATTGTTAATGATGTAAAAGAAAAAACAGGACATAACCCATATTCAGAGACAATGAAAATATATTCAACCATAGATCCTGCAATTCAGGAAGTATTAAATAAAGTTGAGTTGGACGAAAAGAAAAAGTTATTCCCTGATGATGAGATACAAGAAGGTATTGCTATTACATCTATGGAAGATGGGTCAATCGTAGCATTATCGGGTGGTAGAAATTATGTTGCTAAAGGATTAAATAGAGCAGCAGATATTGAAAGAATGCCAGGATCTTCTGCAAAGATATTGTTTGCTTATGGTCCATATATTGAGTTCTTAGATGCATCTACTTATACCCCACTTCTTGATGAGGAAACTAAATATTCAAATGGTACAACAATTAGAAATGCCGATAGAAAGTATTTAGGATTAATGAACATGCGTGAAGCTCTTGTAAGATCAAGAAATATACCAGCTTTAAGAGCATTCCAAGAGACTGCTAAAGCTCATAAAGAAGATATCAAAACTTTCGTACATAGTTTAGGAATTAGTTATGGTGATGAGTTATACGAATCAGCAGCAATCGGAGGAGGTATTGGTGTTAGCCCACTTCAAATGAGTGCAGCATATGCAGCATATGGACGTGGAGGATATTATATTGAACCATATTCATTTACAAAGATTGAACTTGTTGAAACTGATGAAGTTATAAATTACAAATATAAACAAACACAAGTAATGAGTGAAGAAACAGCTTATATGATTACTAGTATGTTAGTTACTGCTGGTGATAGAGGTGTTGGTGGTAAGATTCAAAAAGATGGTGTTAATATCGCTGCAAAGACCGGTACATCAACAATTGATTCTAAGGCAGCAAAATTAATTGGAGTTCCATCAAGTGCAACACAAGATGCATGGAATATTACATACGATCCTAAATATGCTATTGCATTATGGATTGGATATGATACAACAACAAGTAGTTATTATTTAACATCTACTAAGGGTGGTAATATAAGACGTGCTGTTATGCAAGAAGTTGCTCCAAAAGTATATACTAAAAAAGACGGTAAATTTAAAAAGCCTTCTTCTGTAGTGCGTTCTGAGGTTGAACAAGGAACATTCCCACCACAGAAACCGAGTGCTTATACACCAAGCGATTTAATTATTACAGAATTATTCAAAGCTGGAACAGAACCAAATACTGTTTCAACAAGATTCTCTAAATTAAATGCTCCATCTAATTTAACAGCAACTAAGAATAATCAAACAATTACATTAACATGGAGTAAAATTCCTACTCCAGATGCAATTAGTGATGCTTATTTATCAGAACATTTCACTACTTATTATGGTGATTATAATGTTAAATATTATGAGGCCAGAAAGAAATATAATGCTGAGAATATTGGAGTATTAACTTATCCAGTATACTTGAATAACAATGGAAACCTAACACAAATAGGAACAGTTAATGATAGTTCTTGTTCAAGCAGTATATGTACATTCAAATATACAGCCCCTTCTGCTGGAACTTATAGTTTCTCTGTTAAATCATCATATTCAATATTTAAGAGTAATGCATCTAATGCGATTACAACGACTATTTCAGTGGAATCATATGAACCTATAATTCCTGTTGTTCCACCAGTTGATAATCCGGTAGTTCCAGAAACTCCAGTAACTCCTGAACCAACTAAGCCGGATGAAAATATTGAAATAAAACCTGATGATAATGACTTTTAGAAGATGATAATTCATCTTCTTTTTTTATGAAAAAATAGGCAAAAAAAAAGTAAATGTTATTTTACTTCATAAACGCTTACTTTTTTCTTATCTTTTCCTAATCTTTCAAACTTTACTATACCTTCAATCTTAGCAAATAAAGTGTGATCTTTACCCATTCCTACATTAGTACCTGGATAGATCTTAGTTCCTCTTTGACGATATATTATTGCACCTGCTGTAGCCTTTTGACCATCAGACAATTTAGCGCCTAATCTACGTCCGGCTGAATCACGACCATTATCTGTAGAAGATTGACCTTTTTTATGAGCAAATCTTTGAATATTTAAACTAATAAAAAACATTTTCATTCTCCTTTACTTACTTTTAAATTTTCGGGATACTGACTTTCTAAATCACTTAATAACTCAATCATATTATTAATTAAAGTATCAGTGTATTTATCATGTTTTAATATTTTAATAGTCATTTCTTTTTTATCTTCAAATAATATGCTATCTTTATCAATATTTAATATCCCATTTACGGTTGTATAGACGATACTTGATACACTAGCACATACAATATCTTTTCCGTATTCGTCATAGTTTGCATGTCCTGATATTGTTATCAAGTCTTTTCTAACATTTATCTTTATCATAAATTAACCATTAATCTTTTTAACTTCAACACAAGTATATGGTTGACGATGACCTTGAGTCTTACGATATTTCTTTTTAGGGTTGTATTTGAACACTTTAATTTTTTTACCTTTACCATTCTTTACAACTACAGCTTCAACAGAAGCTCCGTCTACGTAAGGTGCTCCAACTTTACCATCAACAAATAAAACTTTGTCAAAAGTAACTTTTTGGTCCTTTTCAGCATCTAATAGGTCAACATAAATTTTTTCACCTTCAGATACAGCATATTGATGTCCACCAACTTCAATAATTGCTTTCATTTCATACCTCCTTTTCTTTCGAGTCGCACACTTAAGGTAACCATTAGGTTTTATAAACCTTTTCGTAGTGGTTTTAACAAAATGAATTAAAACAATTAAATTTTACCAGTAATAGTGCATAATGTCAAACAAAAACACCTATAAATAGGGAGAAAAATACAACTTTTTTACACTTTAAATGAAGCATTATTATATTTCCCCTTTCAAAAACAATTTTATTAGTAATTTTTTAAAATTTAATATCATTAATAAGGTTGTAAAATTTTAATTAATAATGTATAATTAAAAAAGAATAAGGGTGTGATTAGTATATTATGTTTAGAGAATACGATTATGAAAAAACTCCAGTTGTAGACATAGTAAACGATATGATCCTAGATGCAAACGAGAAGACTGCTTCCGATATTCACTTCGATCCATCAGAAGATACACTAAATGTACGTATACGTATCGATGGTGAATTAGTTGAATATGCTAAAGTCCCTGCATCTGTAAAAAGAAATCTAACTACTAGAATTAAAATTATATCTGGTATGAATATAACAGAATCACGTCTTCCACAAGATGGTGCAATCAAGAAGGTTAAGAATACTATTATCGACCTCCGTGTATCTTGCTTACCTACTCTTGTTGGAGAGAAAATAGTTATAAGAATTTTGGATACCACAACTTCATCTAAAGGACTTGATAAATTAGGTTTCTTACCTGAAAACCTAGAAAAAGTTAACAAAATGGTTGGGTTGCCAAATGGTATCATCTTATTAACAGGAGCTACTGGTTCAGGTAAATCAACAACTGTTTACTCTATGTTAGGTAGATTAAATACTGTAGATAGAAATATTATTACAGTTGAGGATCCGGTCGAAATGCGTGTTCCTGGTATTAACCAAGTACAAGTTCAAAGCGAAATTGGTTTAACATTTGCTAATGTATTAAGAAGTATCTTACGTCAAGACCCCGATGTTATTATGATCGGAGAGATTCGTGATGACGAAACTGCAAGAATTGCCGTACGTGCCGCTATTACAGGACACTTGGTTGTATCTACAATCCACACCAATAACTCACTTAATACAATCGAAAGATTACTAGATATGGATATTGAAAGATACTTGTTAGGAAGTGCTCTTTCAGGTATTGTTTCACAAAGATTAGTTAAAAGATTATGTCCAGAATGTAAGCAATTATTACCTACTTCTGAATATGAAAAAAGTATATTTAAAGCCGGTCTTGGTATAGACCTTGATCAAATTTATAAACCAAATCCATTAGGATGTCCTAAGTGTTTAAAAGGATACCATGGTCGTATGCCTTTGCATGAAGTATTATCGCTTAACCAAGATATCCGTGATGCAATTGTTAATAATATGAAAAAAGAAGATCTACGTGATCTTGCATATAATAAATCAGGAGTTATTACTTTCCTAGAAGATGGATTAATGAAAGTTAAAAACGGAGATACTTCATTTGAGGAAATCTTAAGAGTTATCGACGTAGATGATGATATCGGTGAAAGTAATGCTTCACTTAAGAGTGCTATCTTTGGTAAAAACAGTGG
Source organism: Caryophanales bacterium (assembly GCA_016288635.1). Classification (GTDB taxonomy): domain Bacteria; phylum Bacillota_I; class Bacilli_A; order RF39; family UBA660; genus JAEEKZ01. The sequence goes on along the minus strand of JAEEKZ010000053.1, from coordinate 24,061 downwards.
AGACACTGCTAAAACAAATGTGGCTGGTAAATTAGATGTAAATGCTAAAATAGATACTGCTGAGGCAACTGAGGTTGGAAAGAAAGAACAGCCTGTAGCTACTCCAGCTCCTGCTAAAGAAGAACCTGTACCAGAGACTACAGCTGTAGCTGCTCAGGAAACTAATCAAAATACAAGTACCCCTGCTGCTAGTGAAACTGTTGATGTTTCTCAGGGAGAAAATGAAGTTAATATAGGCAATAATTTAGATTCAATGCTTCAATCAGCACTTAATACTATTGGAAGCGATGGTAGTCAACAACCTGCGCAAGTTGAAGCAGCTCAAGCTGAGGTAACACCAGCTGAGGCTCCAGTTATGCCAGAGGCTGCTCCAGAAGCTGCACCGGTAACTCAAGCCCCTGCACAACCTGCTGCACCAGCTCCTAGTGTTGAAACAACTACTGCTCCTTATCAAGAAGTAGTTCAACCCCAGGAAGTTCAATATATAGTCCCTGAAGATGGAACACAACCTACAGTTAAGGAAACTATTGTAGAGCTTGATGGTCCAAGTGAAGGATATTACGATAATGGTTATGCTCAAAATATGGGAATAGAACCTATTATGGTAAGTGATATTCCTCAACAAGTTGTATATGATAATAATGGACAACCTGTAGCATATGACAATGGCCAATATGTTAATAACCAAGCAGTTGTTCAAGGTAATAATGGAATGCTTGATCAACAAGGTATCAACATGATGTTAAATAACTTCTAATACACTATATAATATAGTGTATTTTTTTATAACAAAAAAACAGTTTGGAATAAACTGTTTATTTTATATGGTGTCCTCGGGCAGAATCGAACTGCCAGCAGACCGAACTTAGGAGGTTCGCGCTCTATCCTATTGAGCTACGAGGACGAAACCTCACTTATTATACCATACTTTTTATTATTTAAACTTAATTTGTTTAGTATTTTCGGATATTGTTTGGAATGAATATCCATTATCGAGTGCATATATAATTATTTTTTCTAATACATTTGCACTATAGCCCTTAATATCATGCATTAATACTACATTTGTTTTCTTTTTTGATAATCCACCAATAACATTCTTATAAACACATGTTTCTTTATCCTTTACTGTTTTCTTAGCACAGTTAAAGGCATCTGATGCATCAACGTTCCAGTCGAAATAAATATATCCTCTTGCTGTAACTTCTTTTGTTAAAGTATTCATAATTCCTTTATTATATTTGTTACTAACTGTATTATTGCTTCCACCGGGGAATCTTATAATGTTTGTTTCTGTGCCCGTTATTTTCTTAATCCTAGCGTTTACTAAATTTAAGTCATTGAAATATCCGTCTACTGAAGAATATACTTTAGAATAATCATGTGTATATGTGTGGGCTGCTATTTTGTGTCCCTCTTCATATTCTCTCTTAATTAGATCATCTGGTCCACTTCCGGTAACAAAGAATGTGGCTTTAATATTATATTTCTTTAATGTGTCTAGTATTTTAGCGGTTGAGCCAGATCCTGATGGTCCATCATCAAATGTGAAATAGATAACTCCTGGAGTTCCTGGGTTATCTGCAGCACTAGGCTTTTTCTCTGTAGTAGATGGTTTTACATTTACAGTTCTTTCTATTTTAGTTGTGTTTCCTGAATCATCTGTTACAGAATATGTTACAGCGTAGCTGCCTGCTTTTGTATTATCAATATTGTCGGTTACTACAACTTTGTCACGTAAGTCAAAACAATTATCTGTAACAGTATATCCTTGTTCAAAGTACTTTTCACCTATAGATAAACTTATTAAACTTTCCCCTTTTAATTCTATTACGGGATTCTCATTATCTCCTAGGAAATAATCTCTGTGAATAACTGTTGAATTTCCTGATTTATCAGATACAGAATATACCATTTTATCTTCTTCTTTATATACTTTTACGTTATCTGTTAAATCGCCATCAACATCATCTATCGCTGTAAAGTCATCCATATTATATGTTTTATTAGGGCATACTTTAAGTAAATCCCCGCCTGAGAATGTTATAACAGGACTATTTTTATCTGCTACACTAACTAGCCTTGATTTATGTATTTTAATTCCAGCAAATTTAGCATAATAATCTACTTTGTAATCCCCTATTTTATCTGTTTTAACATAGTTATAAGTTTTAATTCTTTTTGTAAAGTCACCAAATATATTTTTAAAAGTTGCACCTTTATCTTTATAATCAGTTTTATATGAAATTGTTATGGGGTTCTCTCCATTTATTTTAAATGTGCTACTTACATAAAAAATAAGAGTTAATCCTATTGCTATTAATAATACTGCAATTAAACCCAAAATAATTACTTTATTGTTCTTCATTTTTTTCATCTTCTCAATGATAATTATATCACAATTAAATTTTTTTAAAATAAAAAAGGAAGTTAAACTTCCCTATTTTACTATATGTTTGCATTTCTAATTGTTTTTTCAACAACTCTTTTTATATCGTCTTTACTAAATGGTTTTTCAAGCATATCCACTATACCATATCCAAACACTTTATCAATACTTTCTTTGCCATTTTCACCTGTTATTATTGATACTGGTATTTTAGCAAATAAATTATTTTCTTTAAAATAATCAAGAACTTGGAATCCCCCAACATTTGGCATATTTAAATCAAGTAATAAACACGCTATTTTATATTTTGCAGTATTAACAATATCTAATACTTCTTTTCCATCTTTTGCTGTTACAATGTTGTAAGAATCGCCTAGCATATTTGCTGCAAAGTTGCTTACTAAATCGGAATCATCTGCGATGATAACTATTGGCTTATCTTCAACAGCTACTTCGGTTTGTGTTGCAGTAGCATTTGTTGGAGTAGAATTTGTTTCCCCACCATCAAGATATTCTGATACAACCTCAGTCATTTTATCAGCCGCACTTACAATACGATCATAATCACTTAAAATGAATGCTGAATTACCTTCTTTTCCAGCAGTTTCGTGTTCTAAACATATTGCTGCAATGTCCTCAAAACCTAGGTATCTAGCATCTGATTTAATTGAATGAGCATAAATTGCATAATTTGCCCAATCATTTGCCTCTTTATATTTTGCTAATAAACTCTTCTTTTCATCAATTCCTTCAAGATAATCTTTCATGGTTTCGTTATAAATCTCCATGTCACCAAAAAGTTCTAAACTTTTATCGACATTTACACCATGTTCTTTTAAAAAGTTAATATCTTTCATATATTCACCATCCTAAGTTCTACTCTTTAATAATACCATAATTATTTATTCTTTTCTACTTAATTATATCTATATGGGTCATTATATAAGCCTTGACCTACTATTTCTAAACTTCCATCAATTATAATTACAGGTCTAACACCAGCATATTCATTTGTTTTTTGTATATCTAATGCGTTTTTATATACAAACATTGATGAACATCCATTTTCAATATTTGCTGGGGTCATTGTCCAAGATGAATAATTCTCATCAAGATATCCCTCACCTGCTAAAAGATATTCATCAGCAGTTAGTACTCCAATTGGGTGAGTTAATTCACCATTTCCATATAATTTATCACTTGTATATGAATCTCTATAGTTTGGATTTAGTAAACTTGGTTTATTGTTGATAATTCGTGAATAACCTGCATAATAGCCATTTAATTCATCGTTTGACTCATACATTCTATCATTATAATAAATACTATTAGGTACTATTCCAATTGCATCGATTAATCTCTCTTCATACCATTCATTTAAAAATGTTTCTAAATTACTTTCTTTATAATTTATAGAATCAGTTTCACAATTATCTTTGTAACTTATTTCTTGAACATCGTCTATCATAGTTATATTGTTATATATATTTACTGCGGTTGCATAGATGGAGTTATCTGTTCTAGTTATACTATCTAATTCTGTTGGTTCATTATCACCATAATAGATCAGTTTAATATCACCATTTCCATTAATACGTACTATTCTCCAATACATATTTTCATAATAGAACCAATTATTATCAACATATCCACGATAATAAATACTTTCTAAACCTGTTTTACTTGTATATTCATCATTAATTTTATATATTCCTGATTCTAATAGATTATTATCATTAATAGTTAAATTGTTTATAAATAAAGGATACTCTGCATCAAGATTATCGAAATATAGCTTTACACTTGTTTTTGATTTAGGATTACTGTTCATTGCAAAATAAGAATAAGATGTACTAGAAAGAGCAATAAAAGCTACAGCTGAGAAAACAATTGATACAATTAATATAGCGATTGTATATTTACCTAAGTTTTGAAACATATGTATACTTCATTCCTTCCTATCTTAATCTATTTTAAGTATACCCCAATAAATAGTGTAAAGCAATTAAAAACCAATACTTGCGTATTGATTTTTATATTTTAAAATCTTCTAGAAATTCTGCCATTGATAGTTGTTTGTTGTGTTTGATTTCTTCCAAAGAATCTAATTCAACTTCATCTTCAATTACAACATCAACGTCATTATTAGATTCATTATTCTTTTCATTGAATTGTACTAATGAATTTTTAGTAATATAGCACTCTGGAATATGTTTAACAATTTGACTTCCAGTTGATGCTAAATCCATGATTGGAATATCACTATTCTTTATTTCTTTGAAATCATTTTCATATTTCATAAGATTAATATCTCTTGAACATGTTTGACAAGCACACATTACTCTATAGTCTTTTGTTTTAACTTTCTTGTAAAGTGAGTTACCTCTTTTTGCTCTTGATATACTTACTAATTCATTAATCTTTATTCTCTTAGCAGTTCCTTGATTGGTAAATACTGTTAAGTATTCTGCATGATTCTTTATTGTTGATGCATAAACAACATAATCATCTTTTAGATTAATTGCCTTTACACCGCCTGCTTTAACACCTGAAACAGGTATTTCATTTGTTTTATATCTTAAATATAAACCACCATTAGTTACTAAGATAACATCTTCTTTTTCGATTTCAACATTTAGTAGTTCATCTGTTTCTTTTAGTTTAATTGCCGTAAGTGGCTTATTTGCTCTAGTTACTTCAAAATCATTTAAAGGAACTTGTTTAGCCATTCCTAACTTAGTAAATAAGACTAGATTCTTATTTCTTTCTTTTAGAATCATACTTGCAATTATTCTTTCATTTTCAGAAATTACTATTGTATTAGAAATATGTTTACCTAATTCTTTCCACTTAGTTTCTTGTAACTTATAAACTGGTATAAATAGATAGTTACCTAGATTAGTAAATAACAATAAGTAATCTTGCGTAGATACTTGATACATATCTCTTACAAAGTCACCAGGTTTAAGTGTTGTCTCTTCATTATTTGACGCTTGATATGATTTAATTGGTACTCGTTTTACATAACCTTCGTTAGTTACCACTACTACAACAGTTTCATCAGGAACCATTTGTTTCATATCAATCTTAATCTCAGATATTTCATCTTTGATTTCTGTTTTTCTAGGAGTTGCATATTCTTTCTTAACATCTCTTAATTCAGATTTCATTAAGTTCTTTAATTCTTTTTCATCCCCTAGAATCTTGTTACAAAAATCGATCTTTTCTTCTAGTTCTTTTGCTCTATTTTGTAGTTCAACAATATCAGTATTGGTTAGTTTGTATAATTGCAACATAACTATTGCTTCAGCTTGTTGTTCGTTAAATTTGAACTTTTCAACTAAGTTCATTTTAGCGTCTACTTTGTTCTTACTAGCTCTAATTACTTTAATTACTTCATCTAGTATAGAAATAGCTTTAATCAAACCTTGCACAATATTATATTCAGTTTGATATGTTAATAAGTCATGTTTAACTCTTTTAGTGGTTATTTCTTTATAATGAGCTATATAAGCGTCTAATATCTCTAAGATACCTAATGTTCTTGGAGTACGATTTACAATAGCTACCATATTGTAATTAAATGATACTTGTAATTCGGTATTTTTGAATAAATAGTTTAGAATTAAGTCTTTATTCGCTCCGGCTTTTAAATCTATTGCAATTCTTAATCCTTCTCTATCAGTTTCATCTCTTATTTCTGCGATACCTTCGATTTTCTTATCTAGTCTGATAGAATCCATCTTTTGAACTAATAAAGCTTTATTAACTTCAAATGGTATTTCCGTAATAATTATTTGTTCTTTTCCTTTAGTTTTAGTAAATTCTACTTTACTTCTAATTATTACTTTTCCACGACCAGTAGTAAAGGCATCTATTATTCCTTGTTTTCCTTCAACAATACCGCCTGTTGGAAAATCTGGGCCTTTAACAATCTCCAAAATTGTATCTAAGTAACAATTTGGAGAATCAATTCTTTTTATAGTAGCATCAATTATTTCCCCTAGATTATGTGGAGGAATATTTGTTGCATAACCAGCACTAATACCGTTTGTTCCATTTACTAATAAATTGGGGAATTTTGCAGGTAATACTGTTGGTTCATAAAATCTATCATCAAAATTAGGTGCCCATGGAACTATGTCTCCATAGTTAACATCTTTAGATAAATCAGATAGTAATTCTTTACTTATTTTAGCTAATTTAGCTTCTGTATAACGATATGCTGCAGCTTGATCACCATCCATAGATCCATTATTACCATGGATATCAACTAAGATGTGGTTTTGTTTCCACCATTGTGACATTCTAACCATTGCATCATATACTGATGAATCACCATGTGGGTGGAATTTACCTAATACGTCTCCAACTGTTGCTGCACACTTGATATAACCTTTATCCCAAGTGTTATTTGCTTTAAACATTGCATATAATATTCTTCTTTGTACTGGTTTTAAACCATCTCTAACATCAGGAATTGCTCTATCTAGAATGATTTCTTTAGCATATTTGCCAAACCTATCACCCATGATTTCTTCTAGAGCGAAGTCTTGAATTCTTTTTAAAATATCATTTTGCATTTAATCACCCTTTTCTAATTTGGATTTTTTGGTCTTAATAATACTCTTTCTCTATTTCTCTCTATTGAATATGATAATTCATCTTCATTTACTATTTGTCTTTCAACATCTATTCTTAAATCATAAAATATATGTTTATCTATTATTTCTCTAACATTATCAGGAATTATATCTGCTGGTATTCTAGTATATAGTATATCTCTTAAAAGAACTGTACAATAATTTGTTCCTGATTCTTGAGGTGGTCTTTTAGTTACTAGAATATCTTGTGGATAATATGATATTGACCTAAATGGACTTTTTGATGATGGAAGTAAGATATCAACCCCTTCACGCTTGATATATATTCTTTCACCAACTACAGCGACATCTCCCTTAAAGTAAGAACATCTTCCAAATTGAGTACCACCTAGCATATCAATTGGATAATTACTTACCTCTTTAATAATTTTATTTGCTATTTCGGGATTTTCAACCTGATAATTTGGAACAAATCCAATTTTTTCAGCGTCCACTATCCTTATAGGATTTCCTGGGGATAGTGAATATGTAATAGTGTCAATTTCTTCTGAACTAAATCCTATAAATTTACCAATTTTTTCTAGGACTCTTTCAATTAATCCTTGTCTCATTTTAATATTTAAATAAATATTATTAAAATTAACTCTATAACTATAATCTTCGACACTACTATCAACTACTTTAATATGTTGTTTTAATAATTTAAGTAGTTCCATATTCTTTTTATACTCTTCTCTAAGCGAGAATAATATCTCGCCATAAGTATAATCTTTTTTTGTCATTTTTAAACCAAAACCTTCTTTTATTTATTTCTATAATCGTCTTCCATCGTAAATTCAACGTTTTCATTTATCCATTCTTTACGTGGTTCAACTTTATCTCCCATTAATACACTAACTCTTTTATCCGCTAGTGCTGCATCTGTTATATTAACTCTTATTAAGCTTCTTGTTTCAGGATTCATTGTTGTATCCCAAAGTTGTTCAGGATTCATTTCACCTAATCCTTTATATCTTTGGATAGTATATTTACCAGTATTCTCTGACTTTATTTGATTTAGTTCTTCATCAGTATATGCATAATACCTCTTTTTACCGTATTCTAGCTTATATAATGGCGGTAATGCTATATAGAGCTTACCTTCTTCAATTAAGCCTCTCATATACCTGTAAAAGAATGTTAATAGTAAGATTTGAATGTGAGCACCATCGACATCGGCATCGGTCATAATTATTACTTTGTCATAATTAGATTCTGATGCATCAAAACTAGGTCCTACACCTGCACCAACTGTATATATTATTGTATTAATTTCTTCATTTTTAAGTAAGTCATCCATAGATGATTTATCTGCATTGATAACTTTACCTCTTAAAGGAAGTATTGCTTGGAATTTTCTATCTCTTCCACCTTTTGCAGAACCTCCAGCTGAATTACCCTCAACTAGGAATAATTCATTAATCTTTGGATTCTTGCTTTGAGCAGGAGCCAATTTACCAGATAGATTTCTTTCAATTTTAGATTTACTCTTTCCATTTCGAGCATCTTCCCTAGCTTTTCTTGCTGCTTCTCTAGCTAATTTGCTTTTTAAAGCTTTATCAAGAATATTCATAGCAACTTCTTTATTTTCTTCTAAATAGAATTTTAATGATTCATAAGTAACTGATTCAGTTACGCTTCTAGCTTCTGGTGTACCTAATTTGCCTTTAGTTTGTCCTTCGAATTGTAATAATTCTTCTGGTATTTTTAAAGATATAACAGCTGTTAAACCTTCACGTACATCAGCACCATCTAGTGTACCATCTTTGGCTTTAAATAAGTTATTACTTTTAGCATAATCATTAAATGCTTTTGTAATTCCCGTTTTAAAACCAACTTCATGAGATCCTCCATCAGTTGTTTTTACATTGTTTACAAATGATAAGATGTTCTCTTGATATGAATCAGTATATTGCATAGCAATATTAACTTCTATCTTTTGTTTGGTTGTATCAAAGCTTATTACTTTATGTAATGGAGCTTTATCTTCATTAATATATTCTACGAAGCTAATTAAACCTTGATCATAATGATATTTAACTTGTTTTTGTTCTTCTTCGTTTACTACTTCAATAGTTAATCCTGGAAGTAAAAATGCTGATTCTTGCATTCTCTCACAAATTGTTGTATAGGAAAAATTGCAATTCTTAAATATCTCTGGATTAGGTTTAAATTTAACAATTGTTCCTGTTTTCTTAGATTCTCCAATTTGTCTTAGAGGATTTTTAACTTCTCCGCCATTTGTAAAATCAATCGCAGATATTTTACCATCACGATATATTACTACACTCATGTCTGTAGATAAAGCGTTAACTACACTGGCACCTACTCCATGCAAACCACCTGATACTTTATAACCATCTTCGCTAAATTTACCACCAGCATGTAATATAGTATATATTACTTCTGGAGTAGATTTGCCAGATTCATGCATTCCAATAGGAACACCTCGACCATTGTCGGCAACTGTAATAAAGCCATCTTTATTAAGAACAATTTTAATATAGTCTCCGTATCCATTAATAACTTCATCTATAGAGTTATCAACAATTTCCCAGACTAAATGATGCATACCTCTTTTATCGGTAGATCCTATATACATACCCGGTCTTTTTCTAACCGCTTCTAGGCCTTCTAGGATCTTAATCGATGATTCATCATATTTGCCCACATTTATCACCTTTTCTTATTATAACCAACAAACCCCTTAAAATCAAATAAAAGCGCGATTTTTACTCTTTTTAACATTTAAAAAGATGCCTTAAGCATCTTATTTATCTCCACCAATTGTTTCATGTACAGAGTTCTCATAATACTCTTTCATGATTTCGTCTGGGTAGTATTTATCTAATACTTTCTCAACTATGTTTGTAGCTTCTTTACCTTCACTTCTTGTTCCGTATCTATATAGTGCTGAGTATGAGAATACATGGCTTATTACTACAAATACTAAGAATGTTGGCATAATTGCATTACCTATTCGTGCTGGTAATTTTTCAATTAAATTAGAGAATGCTGGGTATACTAATTTAACAAATGCTAGGCCGCCTAGTCCCCAGAACAACATATATGGAACCGTAGTTCTTCCTAGAATATTTAAAAATTTATCTGAATAATCCCAAGCGTTAACTTTAAATACATATTCGCTTACCATACTTAAGGCACATTCAGTAAGCCCTCCAAGTAAGCAAGAATAAATATATGTCAGATACCATTTTCTTTTTAAATTTCTACATAAGAGAATTGTAAACAAGAAGAATCCTACACCGTAAACTGGATTAAATGGTCCATATATAATGCCTTGTCTAGATACCCATGTGTTAGTTCTTACAAATGTTAATATTTCTTCATAATAAGTTCCTATCATACAACCTATTATATACAGAAGTAATACTTTATTAAAACAAAAGCCTTCGCTAAATTTTTTATCTTTTTTTGTTTTTGCTTTAATTGCATATAGAACCATTAAAGCAAAGCCTATGTAAAGTATCCATCTTGTATTGTACACACCCAAATAATGATGAGCTATAAAGTAAACTGTAAAGTATATTGCTAAACATATTTGAATTAAAATGTCTTTATTGTTGTTAACTTCTTTTATTTCTTCTTTTTTAGTTGTCTTTTTAGTTTTCTTTTTCACACTTACAACTCCTTACTATAAAAAAATTATAACATAATAAAAAAAGAAGCAAAATATCTTTTCGCTTCTTTACTGTTTATTCTTCATTCTATCGCTTAAGTATTTTTTAAACTCATCAAATGATAGTGTTACTGTTTCACTTGATCCGTATAATCTATAGCTGATTTCTTTGTTATCAACTTCTTTTTGACCCAAGATAAGCGATACAGGTATTTTACTTACTTGAGCTTCTCTCATCTTATATGATAATTTTTCATTTCTATCATCTAATTCTACTCTATAGTCAAGATTCTTTAATTCCTCAACTACTTTTTGAGCATATTCTAAATGATAATCATTATTAACTGGAATAACATTTAATTGAACAGGTGCTAACCAAAGTGGGAAGTTTCCCTTTGTTTCTTCGATTAAGAATGCAGTAAATCTATCAAATGTTCCAAATATAGCTCTATGTAATACTACTGGAGTCTTTTTGCTTCCATCACTGTCAATGTAATTTAATTCAAATCTTCTTGGAAGCAAGAAGTCTAATTGACATGTTGATAATGTTACTTCTGGTCCAATCGCGGGTTTAACTTCAACATCTAGTTTAGGTCCGTAGAATGCAGCTTCACCGATAGCTTCATAGTACTCTATTCCATATTCATTTAATACTTTACGTAATGTATCTTCTGCTTCATTCCACATTTGATCATCATCAAAGTATTTTTCTTTATCTTCTGGATCTCTTAATGATAATCTAAACTTGTAATTTTTAATTCCAAAGTCATGATATACATCAAGAATTAAACCTACAACTTTTTTAAATTCTTCACCAATTTGATCTGGTCTAACAAATAAGTGAGCATCATTTTGACACATGCATCTTACTCTTTCTAAGCCTTTAACAGCGCCACTAGCTTCATATCTAAAGTCTGTTGCAAATTCACCAATTCTAATTGGTAAATCCTTATATGAATGTATCTTATTTCCATATATTAACATATGATGAGGGCAGTTCATTGGTCTTAAAACAAATTCTTCTTCATCAACCTTCATTGATGGGAACATGTTTTCTTTATAGTGATCCCAGTGTCCTGAAGTCTTATATAAATCTACAGTTCCAACGCATGGAGTATATACATGTAAATATCCTTGTTTATGTTCTTTTTCATAAATATAATTTTCTAATTGTTTACGAATTAATGCACCGTTTGGTAACCATAAAGGCATACCCTTTCCTACTAGGTCATGAGCCATGAACAATTCCATGTCTTTACCAATTTTTCTGTGATCTCTACTTTTAGCTTCTTCTAATTCAGTTAAGTAGTCATTTAAGCCTTCTTCAGTATCAAAGCATACGCCATAGATACGTTGAAGCATTTTGTTATTAGAGTCACCCTTCCAGTAAGCTCCAGAAAATTTAAGTAGTTTGAAATACTTTAGTTCCTTAACAGATTCAACGTGTGGTCCACGACAAAGATCAGTAAAATCTCCTTGTGTATAGCAAGAAATAACATTCTCATTTTCATCCATTCTAGAGATTAAATCTAGTTTGTATGAGTCATCTTTAAACATCTCTAAAGCTTCTTGTTTACTTAATTCATGTCTAACTATTCTCTTACCATCTTTACTGATTTTTTTCATTTCTCTTTCAATAAGTGGTAAATCTTCTTCAGTTAGCGTTTTGTCTCCTAAATCAATATCGTAATAGAATCCTTCTTCTACAACAGGACCTACCCAGAACTTAGCTTGTGGATATAAATGTTTTACTGCTTGAGCAAGTAAGTGTGCGCATGAGTGATTCATTACACTTAATTTTTCGTTTTCCTTAATATTTATCATATTATCCTCTCCTTCTTTAAAAATAAAAACCACATACCTTGCAAGGAGCAAAGTATGCGGTACCATCCTATTTTTTACTTAATTTTGATAACGGCTTTTAACCGGAACTTATTAGTTCTCTAAAAAAGTAGTAATTATTAAACTATTTATCTATTTACACCAGCCATAGACTCTCTATAAAAATCATTTAATAACGTTTATCTTTTTATCATAGATTTATTAGGGTTTCCCCATACACAAATTATAGTACTTTTTTTCTAAAAAACAACCCCATGTATGAAAAAAACTATAAGAAATACCTTATAGTTTACAAAATTATTACTTTAAAGCAGCTAATAATTCGTCTTTTTTCATTGAAGAATAGCCTTTAACACCGTTAGCCTTAGCTAATTCTTTTAATTCAGCTAATGTCTTACCACTTAGGTCTTCTTTCTTAGCTGGAGCTTTTTCTTCTTTAACTTCTTTCTTAGCAGCTGGTTTGCTAGCTTTAGCAGTTTCTACTTTTTCACCCTTTAGAGCTTTTTTAGCAGTTTCTACTAATGCTGCAAATGCTTTTGGATCATTAATTGCTAATTCACTTAACATCTTACGATTAATAGCGATACCAGCCATATCTAGACCGTTGATGAATTTAGAATAACTAATTTCATTTAATCTACATCCAGCGTTAATTCTTGTAATCCATAATTTTCTGAAGTTTCTCTTATTTTGCTTTCTATCTCTAAATGCATAATGTCCACTATGGAATAATTGTTCTTGAGCTGTCTTATATAGTCTATGTTTAGAACCAAAATAACCTTTAGCAGCTTTTAATACTTTACGTCTTCTATTTTTTGCTACGTTTCCGCCTTTAACTCTTGCCATTGTTTATACCTCCTTATTAGATTACAGATTTAAGTCTATTAGCATTTGCTTTAGAAATAACTGCTGTACCCTTTCTTTGACGAACTTGTTTAGAACTATCTTTACCAGTCTTATGGTTACCATTAGACATTTTGTATGTAATAGTTCCATTTTTCTTTTTTGTTAACACTTTAGCTGAAGCCTTATGTGTTTTTTGTTTACATTTTGCCATAATAATTTATCCTTCCTTTACTTATTAGATTTTGGTGCTAGTAACATAAATACGTTACGACCATCCATTTTTGGTGCTTGCTCAACTACAGCAACATCGCTTAGAGTTTCTGCAAATCTGTTTAACACTTCGATTGCTCTTTCTGGTCTAGCCATTTGACGTCCTTTAAGTTTAATTGAGCCCTTTATCTTGTGCCCTTTTACTAAATAGTCATAAGCATTCTTTCTACGTGTTTCAAAGTCATGAATATCAATATCTGGTGATAAACGATATTCTTTGATTTCTTTATTTGCTTCTCTTTGCTTCTTTTGGGCTTCTTTAACTTTCTTTTGTTTTTCATAACGGAACTTATTGTAATCCATTATTTTACATACTGCAGGATCTGTATTTGCGCTCATTAAAACTAAGTCAAGTCCAGCATAACCCGCTAATGTTTTTGCATCTTCAAGTTTCTTAATACCCAATTTTTCCCCATTTGGTCCAATTACCATTACCTCTGGGACTCTAATTTGATCATTTATTAATTGATCTGTCTCCTTTGCTATATTAAAGCACCTCCAAATAATTAAAAAAGATGAATTAAATATAATCCACCTTAAAAACCTTAAATATATAATATATTCTATAAAATATAACTCTCGGCCTTTGACCCATCTATAAATCAAGATCGGGTGGATATAAATCTCTTTCCTTTTTAATAACAACAATATTTTATATTAACAATATGTTTATGTCAAGCATTTTTATTATATAATTTACAAATTATAAATTTGTCAAAAAAGTCGTATTTTTTTTACTACTTTTTTGACAAAAAAAGAATGAATTTCTTCATTCTTAATAATTATCTTTTGAACTGCTTCTATATGGAGGAATTTCGTAATCATCATCCACATTTGCAACAGATCTTCTCTTAGGTACTTCTGCACTATATAATGCTTCGTTACTTGTTGCTTCATCAAATCCTGTAGCAATAACTGTAACAATTACTTCATCAGTTAAATTATCATTTTGGATTGCACCAAAGATAATATTGATATCTGAATTAGCTGCTTCTCTAACAGTTTCAACAGCATCTTCAATTTCAAATAATGTCAAGTTAGATCCACCAGTTACATTTACGATTGCATTTGTAGCCCCATCAATTGTAGCTTCAAGAAGTGGATTTGCAACAGCTTGTCTAGCAGCTTCAATAGCTCTATTTTCACCAGCATTGCATCCAATTCCGATGATTGCAGTACCACTTTTTTCCATGACAGTTTTAACATCTGCAAAGTCTAGGTTGATTATACCTGTTACAGCAATTAAATCGGAAATAGATTGTACACCTCTGTGTAATACATTGTCGACTTCTTTGAAAGCATCTTGGAAAGATGTTTGTTTATCAATTAAGTCTCTTAATCTATCATTTGGAATAATAATTAATGTATCTACGCTTTTCTTAAGTTCTTCTAAACCAAGTAAAGCATTTTCCATTCTTTTCTTACCTTCAAATCTAAATGGTTTAGTAACAATACCAACTGTTAATGCTCCAAGATTTTGTGCAATCTCTGCGATAACAGGTGCAGCACCAGTTCCAGTTCCACCACCCATACCACAGGCAACGAAAACCATATCAGCACCACGTAATGCTTCTTCTAATTCTCCTTTAGATTCTAGCGCAGCAGCTCTTCCTACTTCAGGATTTGCTCCAGCTCCTCTTCCCCCAGTAATTGATTTTCCTATTTGGATTTTATTTTCACAAAGTGAAATATTTAAAACTTGTAAATCTGTATTAACTACATAAAACTCAACGCTTTTAACGCCTTCTTTGATCATTCGGTTTACGGCATTACATCCACCGCCACCTACGCCAACTACTTTTATCTTGGCAACTTGATCCATTTGTAATCCATTCATAATTTCCTCCTAATTGTCAAAAAAGTATCCGAATAATTTACCTAATACAGAATTGTCGGTAACATTCACTTTCCTGTGTAGTCCACTGAATTCTTCTTGTTCTTCTAATGTGTATATAGAATATTCAGTGTTATTTATTTTCATTTCATTATACTCGTATCTTATCAAGCCAAATGCAGTGACAAATTTATTGTTTCTAACTCCAATTTCTGTTACTTGACCAACTTCTGCATCTTGATCAAATTGTGAATTTAAAGTGATTGCAAAGTCGCTAAATTCAGTCACTCCCCCAGTTACAATTATATAACTAATTTTCTTTTTTGTTAAGAGATTTATTTGTTTTTTGCATAAATTAAGGATTTCGTTTAGCCTCTCCATACAAATATCACTTATGTCATATTGGTTAATTCTAACCTCATTGTCATTTTTATTCTTTATAATAACCATTTCACTAGCTTGAGCATTTTCTATATTCGCCAAACATAGATTTCTCTTTAATCCTAGAGCATCTTCTCTTCCTATCTTATACATATAGCAAATATCTTTATCGAAATCGTATCCACCAATTTCTAATACTTCAGATGCTGTTAATACGCCTTTGTTGAAAATTGATACTGTTGTATTAACTGCACCAATATTAATAACAGCTCCAATTTTTTCATCAGTTTCTTTTGTTCTAAGATATGAATAATCAGCCATAGGTCCTACTGTTATGTCAGATACTTCAACGCCAATTCTTTTGATGCATTCTACAACTGGTTTAACACTCTTTTTTGGTATTACACCTAGTACTGCTTTAACAGTTAATTTTTCTGCAGTCATACCAACAGGATTAGAAATCTTGTCTACGTCATTTAAGATGTAATAGATTGGCGTTAAATATACTTTAAGCATATTTGGACTAATCTTATCTGCAATAGATGCATCCAAGGCCTTTTTCAAATCTCTTTTAGTAATAACATGATCCGGTCCTGGTACAGTGACTGATGCTTGTACCATGAATGAATCTAGATTAAATGATGGTAGTGAAACAACTACTTTTTTAATTGGAAGGCCCAGCATTGTTCCTGCTTTAGAAAATGCTTCTTCAAATACTTCTGTAGCATTTTCAGGATTTACTATGTAGCCGTTTTTTATTCCACGCGAAACAAGGTCAACACATGCTAATGTATTAACTTTGTTTTTATATATTTCACCAACAACTAGTTTTACACTGTTGCTACCGATGTCTAAACCAGCTACGATTTTACGCATATATTCACTTCCAATTTTCAAAATAATTATATCTTAAAAAAAAAATACAGTCAATTAATTTGGCTGTATTTATTTAGCATTCTTAGTGAACCATTCACTGAATTGTTTTAAAGATTTATTGCCTACAAAACCGGCAACTTGCTTGCCATCTTTGAACAACATTACTGTTGGTGTAAAGCCATATTGAGTTATGAAATATCCATATGTATTAGTTTCAACTTTATCAGATTCTTTTTCAGTTACTGATGCTGTTGTTTCTAAATCAAACGCTTTTGCTAGTTTTTCCCAATTTTCAGCATTTCTATCAACTGTTGCAATATCCATATATTCTGTCATATAGCCAAACTCTACTTGAGCTTGTTTCAATGTTGGAAGTATTTGTTCACATACAGAGCATTTTGGTCTACCTATATATAGAATAAATGTATCTTTATTTTCTATTCTGCTTAGTAAGCTATCAACTGATGCTTCATGGAATGCGGAAACATCATATGTATTTACTTCTTTCTTTGTTCTTACTATCATAACAATAAACATTATGATTACCATTAATAAAGTAATACTGCTTAAAACTATTGAAATTATTTCGCCTTTTTTCATAAGAAAACCTCCTAATTAAATTATCACTTAATCTTCTAGCATTGTCAAGGAAACTTTGCCTTTTTCTAAGTCTATTTTTTCAACATAAACATCTACAATATCACCAACTGATAATACTTCACTAGGATGCTTTATATAGTCTTTTGTTATTTTTGAAATATGAATTAAACCATCTGACTTTATACCGATATCTACGAAGGCACCAAAGTCAACTACATTTCTTACAGTTCCTTGTAATTTATCGCCAACGTGTAAATCTTCGATATGAGTTATATCACTCTTTAATAAAGGTTTAGCTAATTCATCTCTAGGATCACGATGTGGTTGTTTAATTGAACTAATTATGTCTGCAAAAGTATATTCATCAATGTCATAATTATTCTTAAACTTCATAGTCATAATTTCATCTTTTCCCAATTCTTTAGGATCAATATTGGCATCTTTTAATATCTTTTCTGCAATAGAATAACTCTCTGGATGAATTGATGTTTCATCTAAGGGATTAACTCCCCCATTAATTCTTAAGAAACCAATTGATTGTTCATATACCTTTGGTGTTAATATCTTTTTAAGTTCTTCTCTAGACATTATTTTCTTAACTTTTTCTCTATAATCAACTAGTTTTTCGGCCATCTTTTGAGTCATTCCTGATACGTATTTAAATAAGGAAATTGATGCAGTATTAACATCTACTCCAACTAGGTTTACACAGCTTAAGACTGTAAAATCTAATGATTCTTTTAAGTTCTTTGCTGTTACATCATGTTGATATAATCCAACACCAATTGATTCTGGATCTATTTTAACCAACTCTGCAAGAGGGTCTTGCAAGCGTCTTCCAATTGATACTGCACTTCTTTGCTCAACATGATAATCAGGAAATTCTGATATAGCAAGTTTAGATGCAGAATATACTGAAGCTCCTGCCTCACTTACTAATATGTATTCCACTTTTCTGTTTAATGATTTGATAACATCTGCGATAAAGGCTTCTGATTCGCGTGAGGCTGTACCATTACCGATTGATACAATATCAACATTATATTTATTAATTAAATCAATAACTATTCTTTTTGCTTCTTCGTATTTGTTAACTGGCTCATGTGGGTATATAACAGATATATCTAGAACCATTCCATTTTTATCTAATACAGCTAATTTACATCCAGTTCTATACGCAGGGTCTAAAGCTAGTACAACTTTTTCCCTAATTGGAGGCTGCATTAATAAATTCTTTAAGTTGTCACTAAAGTTTTTTATTGCCACAACTTCTGCTTTTTCAGTTAATTCACTTCTTATTTCCCTTTCAACAGATGGATATATTAATCTTTTATAAGAATCTTCGATAGCATCGCTAACAATATCTACTACATATGAATCTTTATTTTTAATTATTTTATCCTTTAAATTATCTATCAACTTTGTTTTAGCATATTCTAATGATACAGTTATAACTTTTTCTTTTTCAGCTCTATTAATTGCAAGTACTCTATGAGATTTAATATATTTTAATTCTTCACTAAAGTTATAATACATCTCATATACTTTCTTTTCGTCTACTGCATCTTTTTTTAACTTAGAAACAATTTTTGCATTATTGAATAAATATGATCTTATATATTTTCTATAATAAGCGTTATCACTAATCCATTCCGCAATAATGTATTTTGCGCCTTGAATTGCCTCTTCAGTATTCTTAACTTTGTCATTTATAAATTTAGTTGCTAATTCTTCGATAGTTCCTTTGGTAGGAAAACTCATAATCATCTTAGCAAGTGGTTCTAAGCCATTATTGATTGCATCTGTTGCTTTAGTCTTTTTCTTTTCTTTAAATGGTCTATAAATATCTTCTAATTCAACTAACTTAGTTGCATTATTAATATTATTTCTTATTTCATCAGTTAGAAGTCCTTTTTCATCAATTAATCTAATATAATCTTCTTTCTTTTTTTCTAGATTAACAACATATTCATATCTTTCTGATATTTCTCTTATTTGAGTTTCATCTAGTCCATGCGTAGCTTCTTTACGATAACGAGCTATAAAAGGAACTGTATTACCTTCACTTAATAGTTTTAATGTTGCTTCAACATCTTTCTCATTTATATTTAACTCTATACTTACTTTTTTAATTAATTCTGTATTCATCTTTCCTCCATAAAAATAGTCAAATAAAAAACACCAAAACCCTCTTATCTTTCAATTCAATATTAACATGTTTTAGAGTAAAAAAAAAGATATTAACCAAATAATATCTTTTCTGATTTGTATAGTTTTACTATCATGTAAATGATAACTACTGTGTAAATAATTGTAGATCCAAATACAATAAATATATTCATCATATCTTGTACGTTTGAGAAGATATCCATTAGTATTTGAGTATAGTTTGCTATTGGTATTAAATAAAATTTATGTGTTAAGTTAACATTTAATATTGATGTGAACATTGGAATCATAGTTATAAATGTCAAATAGTTTGTTGAACTTTGTGCTTCTTTAAATGATTTAGATGAGCTTGTTAATGCAATAGCTAAACCGCCAATAAAGATTGATGCTGATATAACAATTATTACACTTAATAATATGTTACTAAGAGATAAACTGAAGTTTAAAGCATCAAATACTTCTGAAGTACCTGTTGCGACATTTAAACTTATTACTGTTAATGCTAAACCGATGAATCCTGATAAAATTCCCATTAGTACTCCGGCAATATATTTACCTGTTACAAGTTCACTAGTTTTAATTGGGAATGTTAATAATGTTTCTAGTGTTCCAGATTCTTTTTCCTGTGCTGTAGCGCTTATTGCCATATTGCTTGTTGAGGTAACAATAGCCATTGTTATGTATGAGAAGCATACTGAGAATAACAATACTAAGAAATAGTTATTTCCCCCAACATCTACCATCTCGTAATTTACTTGGGAATATGCATAATCTAGATCTGCCCCCATACTCTCAAAATATTGATCAGCCAGCGTTGTTTTGTAAGCATCCAAATACGTTGTTACAATTGAGGATGCTACTACTCCTGATGATGAACCACTATCAGCATATATTGTGTATTTATTATCTTTCAAATCGACATAAACAGATATCTCTTCGTTATCGTATGCTTCTTTCATTTCCTCTAGAGAATTATATTTTTTAATATCTAGATTTAAACTGTCGACAATTGATTGCTCAATTTCGGTCATTTGATAATTTACACCAATTGAGTAATCTGCTGTATCCAAACTATAAATATAACTATATAAAGCTACCATAAGAGGAATTGATAATGGTAAGATTAATAATCTAATAAATGTTTTTTTATCTCTAAAAATTGATCTTAATTCTTTTTTTATTGTAATTAATATGTTTCTAATTTTCATATTTATCCTCCAATAAGTTAAAGAAGGCATCTCTTAAGTTTCCTGCTTTTCCTTTTTTATTTACTTCTTCTGGAGTACCTGTGGTTATTACTTTTCCTTTATGAATTAATAATACTTCATCACAGATATTTTCTGCTTCTTCCATATAGTGAGTTGAATATAAAACTATTTTGCCTTTTTTCTTTTCTTCAAGAATAAAATCTAGAATTATTTTGCTTGAGATTATATCCAATCCACTTGTTGCTTCATCCAATATATATATTTTTGGATCATGAATTAAACATCTTGCTAAATTAGTACGTTGTAATTGGCCTGTTGAGAGATTTTCAATTCTTTGATTTTTGAATTCTTCCATACCTAATTTCTTTACAATAGCATTTATTCTTTTTCTTAGAGTTTCTTTATCTAATCCATAGTATTCTCCACACATAGTTAATAACTCTACTGGAGATATATCTTTATATATTTTTGTATTACCGGATAAGAAAGCTATTTCTTTTTTAATTTCGATAGCATTATTTTTGTAATTCATACCATCTATTTCTACTGTGCCTTCAGTTGGGTCCATAATACCAGCAAGTATTCTAAGTAATGTCGTTTTACCTGCCCCATTAGGACCTAATATACCTAATATTGTTCCCTCTTTTGCCTTAAATGATATTCCATCATCAGCATAAAATTCTATTTTTTTATTGTGAGAATCTTTCTTTATAAATTTTTTCCTAATGTTTTCTGCTTTTATCATATTCCTTCATCCTATCATATTGTATATACATATATTGAGTTTTATTTTCTAATCTAAAATAATGTACGATGTAGAACAATAAAACAATCATTAATATTAAAAATATTATTGCGAATAACCAACTAAT
Organism: Caryophanales bacterium; assembly: GCA_016288635.1. GTDB lineage: Bacteria > Bacillota_I > Bacilli_A > RF39 > UBA660 > JAEEKZ01. The sequence goes on along the minus strand of JAEEKZ010000053.1, from coordinate 2,491 downwards.
ACACATTAATACACCAAAAGCAATCGTGTAAATTGCATAAAATAATGTTACTAGTAAGTGAATTAATCTTTCGTGTTGAAAGAATTGAATTTTAATTAAATGCTCGTCAATATCTTCTTTTGTTATTTCTTTTTTTTCTAGTTTTTTATCAATTTCATCAATATATTTATATACATAATCTTTCATACTTATCACTTGGTTAATTATATCATACTAATTAATAAAATAATACTCTAGATTTCTTTGTAAAATACGCTTAAAATTGTTTGACAATAGGCTCTTTTTTGATATAATAGTCTTGCATTTTAATTGGCAGTGTTTTTAACTTGCTTTAATGTGTATATTAAATATAAAGTATTTAGGACTGCCCTAAAGAAATTAAGTTATACTCCCTAAAGCAAAGTTAAGACAAAGACGTTATTTTGTAATATTACGAAAGGAGAATAAAAATATGGCTAGATATACAGGACCTGCATATAAGAAATCAAGAAGATTAGAATTTTCTACATTAGAGAATGGAAAAGATCTTGCAAGAAGACCTTACGCTCCAGGACAACATGGAAATGATAGAAAAAGAAAATTAAACGAATACGGAATCCAATTACAAGAAAAACAAAAAGTTAGAATTCTTTATGGATTAACTGAAAAACAATTCAGAAAAGTATTTGATAAAGCTTCTAGTATGAAGGGTATCGCTGGTGAAAACTTACTTATGTTATTAGAATCTAGATTAGATAACATGGTATATCGTATGGGAATGGCTAGAACAAGAAGAAGTGCAAGACAAATTGTTAACCACGGACATATTCTAGTAAATGGAAATAAAGTTAATATTCCATCATATACTTTAAAAGTTGGTGACGTAGTTTCAGTAAAAGAAAACTCACTTAACCATCCAGCAATTCTTGATGCTATTGAAGCAACAGTATCTAATCCTGCTTGGATTGATATGGATAAGAAAAAATTAACTGGTAAATTCGTTAGACTTCCTGAAAGAAGTGAACTTAATCCAGAAATTAATGAACAACTTATCGTTGAATTCTACAATAGATAGTAGATTAGGCATTCTTAAGTTATTAAGAATGCTTTTTTTATGCATATTTTATTCTTTTTTTACAATTATTATGGTATTATACTTCTAGGTGATTTTATGAGAGAACTAAGTGAACAAGAATTAGTTAGAAGAGAAAAATTAAAGAATGTAGAAAGACCTTACCCAGATAAGTATGATGCAACTCATACTATATCTGAAGCTAGAGAATTGCCAGACGGAACTAAAAATGTACGTATAGCTGGTAGAATTGGCTTTATGAGAAAAATGGGTAAATTATCATTTTTCAAAATAAAAAATATTGAAGACGCTATACAATTACAATTTAAAGTTGACGTATTAGGTGAAGAAAAATATAATCAAATGAAAACTATATTTGATTCAGGAGATTTTATTGGAGCTCAAGGTGAAGTTATTACTACACAAACTGGTGAAAAATCACTTTTAGTAGAAGATTTTACTTTCTTAGGTAAAGCTTTAAGACCTCTTCCTGAAAAATTCCATGGATTACAAGATACAGAAATTAAATATCGTGAAAGATATGTTGATTTAATTATGAATGAGGATTCAAGAGAATTATTCTTAGGAAGAAGTAAGTTCTATTATTTCTTAAGAAATTTTATGTATGAAAATAAATTCTTAGAAGTTGAAACCCCTATAGTTCAAACTGCAGTATCTGGAGCTAGTGCAAAGCCATTCTTTACACATCATAATGCACTTGATATTGATTGTAATTTAAGAATTGCACCTGAATGTTATTTAAAGGAATGTAACGCTGCTGGTTATGAAAGAGTATACGAAGTAGCTAAGTGTTTTAGAAATGAAGGAATGGATCCTCAACACTTACAAGAATTTACACAAATTGAATGGTATGCTTCTTTCTGGAACTTTGAAGATAATATTGAATTCTTTAAAAAGTTTATGAGAGAAACTGCTTTATACTTAAAAGGAGCAACAGAAATAACTGTTGGTGATAAGACAATTGATTTAGGCGGAGAATGGAATAGAGTTAATTATGTTGAAGCTTTGACTAAAGAATTAGGATTTGATTTTCTATCAATTGACGATCCAGAAGAATTAAGAAGTAAAATTATTGAAGCTCATAAATTTAGTAAAGAGGATTTAGCTGAATGTAATTCAGTAGCTCAATTAATTGATTTTTGTTATAAAAGATTAGTTAGAGCAAATATATTTGAACCAACAATTATGTGGAACTACCCCGCTGTTTTAAAGCCACTTGCTAGACGTAATGATGATGATGATAGAGTTGTTGATGTATTCCAGGTTATAATAGCTGGGGCAGAAATATGTAATGCATATTCTGAGTTAGTAAATCCTGAAATCCAAAGAGCTAATTTTGAAGAACAATTAAAGCAAAAGGCTCAAGGCGATGATGAAACTATGGACTTAGATGAAGATTATCTAAAGGCTATGGAACAA
>JAEEKZ010000052.1 GCA_016288635.1 Caryophanales bacterium | reverse complement strand
GAATTATTTCTCTAAAAAACTTTTCTTAGTGACGATAGCGAAGGTGGTACACCCAGATCCATTCCGAACCTGGCAGTTAAGCCCTTCAGTGCCGACGATAGCGTAAGTTAAAATAGGGCGTTGCTAAGAATTTTTTTTGTGCAAAAATTTAATTATTATTTAATTATTTATATATATTTGATATAATAACAATAGTTAGTGAGGGATACTATGAAATTATATGATGATTTAGTTTGGAGAGGTTTAATTCAAGAAATAAGTGATCCAAAACTTATAGATTTGTTGAATGCTGGAGGACTTACTTTTTATATAGGTACAGATCCTACTGCTGATAGCCTACATATTGGTCATTTATCATCTTTTTTAATATCTAAAAGGTTAAAAGATTATGGGCATAATCCAATCCTTTTAATTGGTGGTGCTACAGGTTTAATTGGTGATCCAAAACCTAGTAATGAAAGGCCAATGATATCTAAAGATGTTGTCGAAAAGAACGTTTTAGGATTAACTAAGCAAGTTAAGGAACTTTTTGGCTTTGAAATAGTTAATAATTATGACTGGTGTAAAGATATAAATATGCTTGATTTTCTACGTGATTATGGCAAATATTTTAATGTTAATTATATGCTAGATAAAGATATTATTAGAAGAAGAATGGAAACTGGTATTACTTATACAGAATTTTCATATATGATTATTCAAGCTTTAGACTTTTTACATTTGTTTGAAACTAAAAATTGTACGTTAGAAGTTGCAGGAAGTGACCAATGGGGTAATATAACTGCGGGTATAGAGCTAATTCGTAAAAAGACTGGTAAAGATGCTTATGGATTAATTATGCCTCTTATAACGGATTCTAATGGCGTTAAATTTGGTAAAACTGAAGGTAATGCTTTATGGTTAGATGAAAGTAAGACATCTTCATATCAGTTATATCAGTATTTAATTAATGTGGAAGACAGTGAAGTTATTAGATATATTAAGGCATATACGTTCTTATCTAAAGAAGAAATAGAAAAAATAGAAGTTGAATTCAAGGAACATCCTGAGACGAGATGTGCTCAAAAAGTCCTTGCAAGAGAAATAATAACGTTTTTACATGGCCAAAACAGTTTTGAAAGAGCAGAGAAAATATCACAATTGTTATTCTCTGGTAAGATTGACGAGCTAAGTGATAACGAAATAGATGATGTTTTTAAAGATGCACCTAAATTGAAAAATGATAATACTCCATTAAATGAGTTATTGATTGCTACTTCTGTTTGTTCAAGTAGAAGGGAATTAAGAGAATTATTGAATGCTAATGCTATTTTAATAAATGGTAAAGTAGTTAATGATGAAAATTATGTTTTGGACAGCAATCGCAAGTATAATATAATCCGCAAGGGAAAGAAAAAATATTTTGTATTTTATTAAGAATAATTAAAGAAAATTTTTGCGAAAAAGTTTTCTTTTTTATTGCGTAATTTTTTTAAATAAGTTATGATTGTAATAGAGAATAGAGAAGGGAGATAAAATGTATTTTTATTATCCCTTTTATTTGTGAGGAGGTATCATGGAAGAAGAAGAATTAGAAGAACTTTTAAGTAAAGTTAAAGAGCTTACTGATAGTGAAATATCATTAACAGAGTTAGCAGACGAACTTGAGATTTCTTGGGAAACAGTTATGGGATTAGTTAATCAATTAAGGAAGCAAGGAACTAATATTATGGTTGCTAGCAAAGATGATGATGTTTACTTCCTTAACCTTGGTGACAAAACACATCACCAAGACTATAGTTATTCATTTAAAACTGATGAAAATAATCATTTCAAATTTGTGGCAATATCAGATTTAAGAATGGGATCTAAATTTTCACAGTTAACGATGTTAAATGAAGTTTTTTTAAGAGCCTATAATGAAGGATATAGAAACTTTATTATAACTGGAAACCTTACGGAAGGGTTATATCCAATGTCTAAAAATATGTTTGATTCTTTAGTGCGAAAAGATACATATGGCCAAATTGATTATGTAGTTAGTAAATATCCTAGACTTAAGGGAATGAAAACATATTTTATAACCGGTAAGAAAGATAATACACATCTAGCGAAGAAAAAAATAGATATTGGCAAGAAGATAGACGAACAGCGAAGTGATATGGTTTATATTGGGAATTCTAGATGTGAAGTCACAATTGATAACGTTAAAATGTTAATATTAAATTCTAATCAGAGCAAAACATATACCCAAAGTTATCGTGCTCAAAAGTTAATCGATGCTATGCGTAGTGAAGACAAGCCAAATATTATGTTATATGGAGGACTACTTCAATGTGAAGAGTTTAAATATCGTGATGTTAGAGTTTTAGAAGTTCCATCTTTGTGTGCAACAACTTGGGAGATGAGTGATAAGGGTTACTCTAATGTTGTTGGAGCGTGCTTTGTAGATGTTGAAACCGATAAAAAGGGTAATCTTAAGTCATTTAGAGTCCAAAACGATATTTATTATCGTACGATTAAAGACGATTATGTAAAAGCAAGAGTACTTTCTCGTGGGGGTGATAACAATGACTAATGAACAAGCTAATAAGATATACAATTCTATTAAGAGTGGTAGAACTTTTATTGAGGTTTGTAATTATTTGGGACTTACACCTATGGAGTTAGAGGGAGTTATCTTTTTGTTAAACAACTCTTTTGGTAAGAAAATTGAAATTGTTGAAACTGAGGATCATGAATTTGTGATCATGAAGAAACCAATTAGAAGAGTTCAGAAGACTCTAAAATTAGCAAAAGAAGATTGTATTTATAACAAATATTTAGTTGTTTCTGATACTCATGCTGGAAATAAAAGACAACAATTTCACCTATTAAATGATTTGTATTTAGAGGCATATAGACGTGAAATAAGTGAGGTATATCATGCGGGTGATTTGATTGATGGGGATTACTCATCACATCGAAAAGAACACCCAAGACAAGTATTTTTGCATGGATTCGATGAAATGGTTGGATATGTTGTTGATATGTATCCTGAAATCGAGGGAATTACAACTTATTTTATACTTGGAAGTCACGATGAAACTATGTATAAAAATGGTAAAGCCACTGTTGGTTGTTGGGTTCCACGATGCCGTAAGGACATGGTTTATTTGGGCCAAGACCAGTGGATTGGAAATATTGGGAATGTTAGAACAATGTTAGATCATCCTGGTGATGGCAGTGCTTATGCATTATCATATAAACCACAAAAGAGAATTGAAGAATTTGAATCAGGTAATAAACCAAGAGTAATGTTTATTGGGCATTATCATAAATATTCTCAAAGTGAGTATCGTAATGTTAAGGTTGTTCAAGTTCCAGCATTATGTGATAAAACTCCATTTCAAATAAAGAAGGGAATATCAAATTATGTTGGCGGAGTTTTCGTTCAAACTTGGTCAGACGAAAAAGGTGATATTCAGTATTTTGAATGCGAACCAAAGTTATATGGTAGAGAAGATTTTTGGGATGAAGATGGTAAAGATAAGCCGAAGGTTAAACAGCTTGTAATTAAGTAATTTTTAAAGAGAAATAATATCAAAATTATTTCTCCTTTTTTGTCTAATTTTACACTTAAAAGTATTGAAAAAACTTGACATTTTTGATAGAATAAATAATAGAGGTTGAATGGTACATGGAGCGTAAAGAGAAGTCAAGTTTTGTCAACAGAATGTTAAAAATTTCAGTGAAGAGATTCTATCTCTTTGCCGTTTTAGCAGTGTACCTAATTATATTAATTTCAGACTTTACATATTCAATGTATACATTTACAGCGATGGGCCAAGAGACAAAAGAAATAAACATGCAAATTGTCTATACTTTGACATTCGATAGTAATGGTGGAAGTAGTTGTACAGATCAAACTCAAGTAAGAAATGATGCTTGGGGTACTTTGTGTGCACCAACAAGAACAGGATATAAT
>JAEEKZ010000051.1 GCA_016288635.1 Caryophanales bacterium | reverse complement strand
TGGCCTTTATTAGTTAAAGTGTTTATTGGAATTGCCTTAATGGAAGAAATATCTAAATGGATTATGGCTTACTTTGGATCATATAATCATAGAGAATTTGATGAAATATATGATATGCTTCTATATTGTGCTTTTGTATCATTAGGTTTTGCTGCTTTTGAAAATATTATTTATGTTTTTAGTGGTGGTGTTTGGGTTGGAATAATTAGAGCTGTTCTTTCAGTACCTGGTCACGCTTTCTTTGGAGTTATGATGGGTTATTACCTAGGCAAAGCTAAATATGAAGAATTGCGTTTAAATGCTGCAGGTAAAAAGAAAAACTTAGCATTAAGTATAATTGTTCCTACAATATTTCATGGAATATATGATTATTGTCTAATGACTAATAAATCAATATATTTATTAGTTTTTGTAATATTTATTATATTTATGTATAGAAAAGCTTTCTCTACAATTAATAAGATTTCTAAAGACAATACAACATTAATCTAAAAAAAAGAAGTTTATTTAACTTCTTTTATTTTTTTCTTTAAATTTTAGATATATAGCATCTAAAAATTCTTTCATATGATTATAATATTCTTCATCAAATGTAAGAAATAAATATGTTTCATCTTGGAATTTTGTTTGGTCTTCTTTTTTGAAATATTTTCCTGCATATCTATCTACTTCTGATAGGTAAGAATTCCTAGGAGCAGCATATATTTCTCTAGTAAAATCATTTCCCTTTTTAGTAAAATGATAGCTTCTTAGCATACCCGAAAAGATTGAATCTCTTTCTATTGCTAAACGTAATTCTTTTAAACTCTTTTTATTATATTTTTCATTTATTTCTTTAGTTACTAATTTATTATCAATCATCCATTTTAAATAAATAGCTAAATGATTATAACCATTTATTTCTTCAGTTTTCAGTTTTTTGTCTTTTACCTTTATTGAATGATTATATCCATCATCATAAATAGTACCATAGTATTTTGCTTTGGTATCCTTTTTATTATTTAAAATATTAATTGCATATTTATCTATTAATTTTTGAATATCATCTTCAGATAAGCAAACAATTTTTCTTTGAGCATCATAGTCATCTACGAATTTAACATTATCTATAAAATCATTAAATTTTATAAAATTTTCGTCATTAAATTCAACGTAATAATCCACTTTAATTTCTATATCATAGAATTTATTTTCCACAAAAGGATCTTCTTCTTTTAGAGGAACAGTTATATTAATATTATCAGGAATATAATATAAAGCTAATGCTGTCTTATCATTATTTCTAGTAAAGAATCTTGGTATTACATATTCAGAATCTTTCTTTTGTAGATTATCTAGAAGTTTTTCTAACTTATCTAAATCATAACCAATACTGGTAATCATTTCTCCATCAAGACATATTGGATTTAATGCGCAGAATAATGAATAAGTTTTACATGAACCAGAATCTATTTGCTCTTTTATCCATCTTAATGATTCTTGGTAAGCATTAATAAGCAATTCTTTATATTTATCTATTTTATTTATTTTAGCGGAATTCCCACTAAATTTAAACTTAGTTGTACCAGCCTTTTCACATATATGCGTTATAAGGTCAAAATAAAGGTCTATTTCGTGTTTTGGAGATGGACATAGTATATTTATATTAATATTGTTTTTATCGTCTAAAAACACCTCTAAACCTCTACCTATTTTTTTACTATCATAAAGCATGGTGTAATTACCAATAGTATTTTTTTCTAATACATATTTATCGTTCATTGCACCATAACTTAATCCACTTAATTCAATTATATCTTCAATAGTTAAAGGGTTCTTTTTGTTTTGTTTAATTGTACTAGTAATAGCCATTTAATCCTCCATACTTACATAATTATTATATCACTTTAAACTTATAAAGAAGAATAGTATAAAAAACTATTAACGTTAAGTTAACGATATAAAATATTAGTTTTTTTGTTTTATGCCTAAACAATTCCATTGCAATTAATTCTAAATAACAGCCACCTAAAAGAGATAAAGTAAGTAATGTTCTTTCACTTATTCTTCTTTTTTCTTTAATAGCTAAATATTTATCTAAGCCAAAGATAATAAAAGTAATAATATTAATTGTAATTAAATATTTAATCATTATTAATATAACCTCATATTTAATATATCATATTTTTAGTTAAATAAAAAATCAGGATTAATCCTGATTAATATAATCCCCATTCAGCAAATTTTTCAAAGCCACCAATATCATCAATATATTTTCTTGCTTCTTCAACAATTTCTTTATATGGTTTACCATCTACTAGAGCATCTCCGATAGCACAACTAATGTTTACTTCTTTTCCTGTTTCTTGAGCCTTTTTAAATGCATAAATATTTATTGATACATCTGCTTTAGATAAATCTTTTCCATGTAATCCACCACCTGTTACAGAATGTCCCATGTCAGATCCTAATTTTCTATTTACAGCCCCTGTATCGACGTTATAACCACCAGTCCAGTAACCTAGAGGGTTAATTATCGCATTTGGATAAACTCTTCTTAAATCCTCTTCTTTTGCGTTACTTTGACATATTATTAATTTATCACCATCTAAAATATATTTTCCATCAGTATGATACGTATCATAAATAGATTTAGCTATCTTAGATAGTTCTATTTCTTCTTTTGTTAATGGAGATCCTTTAAAGATACCATTATCTCCACATTTTACTTCTCCCTCTTGATTATTTGCTAAATGTTCATCTTGACTAACTACTTGCAAATCTAAAGTTACATTGCCTGCGATTCTCTTAACAATCTTATCTACTTCCTCGTTTGTTAATGTAATATTGGTTTCACATATAATATGACAATTACCGTGTCCTATTAGAATTTCTACTGCTATCTTACAGTCCTTATCTTTAGTATATGCTAAATCTACTAGGGCACCTGCAATTCTATCTGCAATCTTGTCCGGATGCTGCGGATTCACTTTTTCAATCATTTTCCTACCTTCTTTCTTCATCCAATAAAAAATCACCCAAGATAACCTTGAGTGAAAACAAAGCTATCTTATCGATCTAGCTTTACCACCTAATTAAATAGGTTGGTGCAACTTCACTGGGCTAGTCCCTCCATTGCTCTTTATAAGATGATATATAAATTATATATTTATTTTTTTATAAAATCAATTATTGGCCAAATATTTTTGTCCAATCCTGATTAGTTGTATTATTGTTGTTATTTCCGTTTTCAGATCCACTGCCTTTAAATATATCACTATTTAAAATATCGTTAATATTTTTATAGGCCTCACTATCTGTTATTTCTGTATATTTATTATTTATTGAACTAACCATATCTTTATATGGCTTAATTATTTTTTCATTAACCATTTGATATGTTTTATACATAGCAATAACAGTAACAACAATAACTGCTATTTTAATAGTTGTTCCAATAAATTTTTGTACTTTTCTTTTATGTTCAGCTTTTTCAAGTTTTTCAACACGGTCTTCTAGTTCGTGAATTCTTTCTTTTAAGCTTTTAGGATCATTATCATATTCCATATTATCACCTATTATTATTATAACAAACTTGCTGGGTTTATATGGATTTTTAATAAAACTTTACATTATAATGTCGTCAACTGGTATTTCGATATAATCAGTATAAGTTTTATTGTTAAAGAAATTTGCTCCAGATTCACTAATAATTACCAATTTATCATTACTCTTAACAATTGCTTCTGCCATATAAATTGGTAAACCAATTTCTTTCATTTTTTTAACGCGATTATGTCTAAAACTATAGATAGCTAATCTTGATGGTAATATACCTCCAAAGGATTTAGTAATTAGAATGTAATCATCAATTACTTGGATACCTTGAACTAAATTATCAAATTTCTTGCAAATTACTTTTTCACTTTTCAAGTTTATGCTTCCATCTTTATTGATATCAAAGCATCTAAGTTCTCCTCTTCTGGTAATAGTAAAATTACCTAAATAAATCTTTTTATTTGAATATGTTAAATATGACACAGCTTCATATCCTTTGTAATTAATTAAGTCTTTACCAACTTTTATTTTTTTAAACTTGGAAATTGGCTCAATTCTTTTTTTATCAAAGATATCATCTTTTTTATATCCACTTACAGTACCTTGTTTATCACTTACCCAGATAACTTTATGAATATCATCATAACAAATTCCTCCAACGTGAGAATTGTTATATAACTCAACATCTTTAATTAAGGTAAATGCAGAATTAAAGATACTAATAATTGAATTTTTTGTTTTTGAATATGAAGATACTAAATAATAAGAATCCACCTTACACATTCCTTGCATTATATAATTACGATCAAAATCTTTTAATTTATGTTTAGTTGCATTCATATTCTATTCTCCTTTAGCTAGATATGCTTTTAAGTCATCTATTATGTTTTTAGCATCTTCCAAACCCAAGTCATACATTTCTTGTAATTTTTCTGGATTCTTTTCTAATCTAGAAATTTTTACATATTTACTTGGTTGAATTGAAAACATTCTTTTGTTTTTAACTTCTTCTTTTATGAAATCAAGGGCTTCATTATATCTTATGTTACGAGTTTTAGCAGCTTCGCCAAACTTCGGATAATGATTGTAAACAAGTTTTATTAAAGCACCCTCTTTTCTACTTTTCATTCGATAACTCTTAATTCTTGTTTGAATAACAATTATCTTCTCATATCCCATTTCTCTTGCTTTTTTAACCGGGATACTATCGCTAATAGCTCCATCAAGATATTTTTTACCATCTATTTCTACGATTTGTGATAGTAGCGGTAATGATCCACTAGCTCTTAAATAATCCACTTCTTTTTTACAATCTTTAATTAATTTATATTCTGCTTTACCTGTTTCAACATTAGTTACTACAGCATAAAAATCAATTCCTGACTTTTTAAAAGTCTCATAATCAAAAACATCTAATTCGTTAACTAATTTATCATAACAAAAATCAGTATCAAAAAAGTTGCCAGTTTTAATTAGGTTTCTAAAAGACATAAATCTTTTATCCCTAATATATTTTTTATTATATCTAATTACTCTTCCTTCTTGTTTTGATGCATAATTTATGCCATATAATGCTCCAGCAGATACGCCAAAGATAGCATCAACTTTAATATTACTTTCTAATAAAACATCTAGAACTCCGGCAGAATATATACCACGTAAGCCACCGCCTTCTAGAACTAGTGCTGTTTTCATTTAATCACCAGGATTATTATATAAAAAAACTTTAATAAAAAAAAGTAAAATATTCATTTTACCTTAATTTATCTTTGCTCATTTTTACTTACAATATAAACATCTTCAGATTGTTTATCGAATTTATATGGATTATTGTATGAATTAAATGCAAATACATACTGGAACAATGTTAAGAATTGTTCTTCTTTTGCCATTCTTTTATTTTGTCTATATATTTCTCTAATAACCGCTTTAACCTTTCTTTTTACTTTCCTATCTTTAGGATTTTTTAAATATACGGTAATATCTTTAACATTGGTTAACATTTCACGGGTATCATTAATTTTAAAAGGTTCTCTTGCAAGTTCATAAGTTATTATAAATGAATAATCTTTAAATTGTAATCTCTTAGTTTTCTTTGTGTCAACTGGTCTAAATAACCTTTCACCATTGGAGAAGTAATGCATAATTATTGGTTCTTCCATTACAGAAGATTCACTAATAAGTTTTCCATCAGTAAATACTCTAGTTTTAACGATTGACTCTTCTTCAACATGAGGTACATCCAGTTCTGGTTTATATAATTGATTATGTACAGTTATTTCATAAATATCTACTATACCGTCGCCAGTCACTCTAACTTGCATTATATCCCCTCCTTTAATTGCAAATATTTTACCATTTATATGTTAAATGTCAAATTAAGAATATATATGTTATAATTTAATCATAAGGAGAATAGAAAATGAAAAATGATGATGAAAATAGTGTTTTTACAATTATAAACAATAACGAGATACATGATAAAATATATAAATCAACTTATGGAGAACCTGAGGAAGAAGAAACCGACTGGGGATTAATTAATAATTCAAATAGTAAGGCTATATTGATTGGTTCTATTATAATTATTTTATTAGTAGGCCTCCTTCCTTTAAAAACTGGAGACGTTGAAAGTATACCATTTTACTATTTTGGATTTATATTCTTTATAGCCGGTTTCTTTATTGGTACTTCCATTCCAGGTTTTGGCATCATATTTCTATTTTCTCACGGTATGACTGGGCTTGGATTAATGACTGTTCCTACATTATTAAATATTATAAATAATCCATATATGACTGATAATCCTAAAAATATATATATTTATCTTGGAGTAATCTGTGTATTATTTGCTGTAGCTGTTATTAAAACAATAATTGACTCTCTAAATAAATTAAAAAATATATCTTTTTCATATAAAAAAACAAATAAAAAAAATCAAGCGATTATTATATTATTATTCACTGTTGGAATTGTGCTTGTAGAAGTATTACCGTTTATCGTGGATAAACTGTTAAACATTTAGGAATATAATTATGTTTAATTCTAATTTTCCCTTTTATGGATTAGCAATTTTACTTGCTTTAATTAGTAATATAATTATCGTTATATCTCAATATAAGAAATATAATTATAAACTTGAATATGTTATTTATTTATTGCTATATGAAAACGCTGGAATTATTATTGGTGCTAAAGTACTTTCCTATTTATTATCTGGAGAACGTACTAGTTTTATTATAACTGGATTAGCTGCATATGGAGCTGCTTTCGGTGCTGCATTATTCATATTGCTATTTTGCTTACAATTTAAGAAAAATATTAAAGAAACTATGTACTTGCTTACTCCATCATTTCCACTTATGTATAGTATTGGTAAAATTGGATGTTTTATTGTCGGTTGCTGCTACGGAATCAAATATAATGGTATATTTAAAATAATGTATAGATATTCTGTAAATGCCCCAAATAATGTATATTTATTCCCCATTCAAATCGTGGAATCTATTGTATTTTTATTAATATTTATATATTTAATAATTATGCAAAGAAAAAATAAATTTGATGAAAAGATGCTTGGTATATCTTTTATACTCTGTGGGGCTTCTAAAGGATTTCTAGACTTCTTAAGACAGGAAGGAACACAATTATTTACTTTCAGCAAAATAGTTAGTTTAATAATCATTATTATTGGAATTATAAGTTTATTTTTAAAGAAAAAGTCGGATAATGAAAAAAAATGATGACTTTTTTTTATTTTATGCTATAATATGATGCGTTTAAGGGGGAAAGGAAAAAATGATAAAGATTTATACAAAAACAGCTGAAGAATTAGCACAAGAACAAGCCTTATACGATTTTGGTGCTCAAGTAGCTAAAGGAGTACCTGTTAAAGCGTGGCCAACATATGTAATGGTACAAGTTGGACATGTATGGAAAAGAGTTGATCTTAGAGATCTACCATCTGATTATATTATTCAATTAATAGCAGAAGATTTAAAAGATCCTAATGCCGAATCTAAAGGTGCTGATTCATTTGCGTTATTAAAAGCTTTAAAAGGTTCATGGAGACCAACTTTTGATGATGTTTTAGCTTTATATAAGTTAGAAAAACAACATGGTCATATAATTAGAGATATCATGGGATCATTAAATATTGCTATGGTACATAATGCATACGTAATTGCTCAATATATAAAAGAATCAAAAGGAGATTTTACTCCTGTTACTTCTGATGATGAAGTTGCAGTTATAGAGCAAATGAAGATAAACGCTTTTGCAAGAGTAAGTGCTCCAAACGCTAATCAAAGATAAAAGACTAGATAACTAGTCTTTTTTTATTGCTTACATTGACTTTTCCCCTCTTAAATGCTAAAGTATAAATTACTTTTTTAAGGGGAAAACAGATAATGGCAGATTTTTATTTAAAATGTGAAGAACAATTTGACAAAAACGTGTGGGAATATAAAGAAATTAATCGATTTGTATGGTATCAAATTGATAAACTAGCGGGTTTAAATTTAGGTAAAATTATTACCATTGACAAAGATGGACTGCTTGATGTCAATTGGGATACTGTTCTATTATCAGATGAACAAAAGGAGTATCTTTCCAGATTAATTAACAACGAAAGAAACGGAGTATATCGTAATCATAAATTTGAAGATTTGATAGAAAGAGTTAAAAGTCCAGAGGAATATAATGATTGGTTGGAAAACAAAGCTATGAATTCCTTTATGCACACGGTCCCTACAAAAGAAATCTTTTATAATTTTCCCCCAGATTATCTTAAAAAATTATGTGAAACACATTGTTGTGATGAACTCAACACTGAAACAACTAGTAGTTATTCTATAATTAATACTCTTTATGCTCTAGATATTATTAATCCATTTCTTGTTGGACTAATTTTGGGATGGAAAATAGATATTGAGGAATATGGATCAAGTACATTTATAAAGTTTAATTATAATGGTAAGTGTTTATATGCTAAAAGAAATTCCATAGAATTATTTGAAAAAAGAGAAAATGGTTCATTTATTAAATTAAATGATACTATTCATACTTTATTATTTAAACATTATAGAGAACCTATTTACAAAGTATTAAATTCAATGTTAGATTCAATTGGTGGAAATATGATAATATCTCCAGAGTGTTTATTTTCTAATCCTCAAATACCAATGCTGGCATCTGATACAAAAGATGTTTTAAATTCAGAAAACTATAAGATGCTAGTTAGAAAGTATCGTTTAAATCATTCAAGAATTGTGCGTTAATATTATTTATGAAAAATAAAAAACTCGGTAAAACCGAGTTATTTTTTATTTGGAGCAAGTGAGCAGAATCGAACTGCCGTCTCAACCTTGGCAAGGTCGCATACTAACCGCTGTACTACACCTGCAATTTCAAATTGCAAGTGTATTATATCAAAGGAAGGAATATATTTCAAGTGTTTTAATACTATTTCCTTTTTATGAACTTTTTATAAATAATATATATATTCATTATAATTATAACGATTAGAAAATAACTAAATAGAACTACGATTCCCCACTTATTACTAAATAATATATTTATGAAATTATTATCTATCATAATAATTTGCATAAATGTTAACAATAAATGTTTTTCTATCCATATCGATATATCCTTTTATATATTTACTGCTAACTCTTCCTTCATAGCCATATACTCCAGATGGACCTACGATATCCTTTTCCATCCCTTTTTCAACTTCTAAAATTACCATTTCAGATACTTCTCTAAGTACTCCAGGAGAACTTCTTTCACTTTCAACTAAATCATTTATTTCAGCGGCATCTTCTTGAAAGAAAGGACGAACAGTTGTAAATAAAATATTATCTACATCTAATATGTTTGTCCCTTCAATAAGAAGCCCATCAACAAGTATTTCGGCCGCTTTTCCTTCTCCAGTTTCGTGATAATAATAGTTATAATGTTCAAAATCTAAAGAATCAACAAATTTTTCTAGACTTATTTCCATTTAAAACCTCCCTAAGTTATCTATTATGGATATGAACATTCGTTATCGCAAACGCAAATGTATGTCCAAACATTATGATTTTTTCCACAGCCGTCACAACACGGTGGGTTATATACAGATTTTGGATTTGGATCACTTGATGTACTTTTTTTCAATTCCCAATGTGAATGTTCACCACAGTTTTTACCATTTCTGTCGCATGCACATTTATTTCCTGAATAACCGCCATAACATCTAGTTCCTCCATGGCCGAGTACACAATTAGATTTCCAGTGTGCATATAATGTTATATCTGATGTTATATCAACAATAGAATTTTTTGTGATTTTTGTTCCTTTTCCTGGGTTTTTGTTTGTCCACCAACCGTCAAAATCACAGCCATTTCTCGTTGTCGTTGCTAATTTTCCATACTTCTGACCATAAGTTACTTCTTTTGTCGCAGGGTCTGGGGTTTTTCCTGTGTTTTTATTAAATGTAACTGTGTATTTATTCGCTGTACAACTAGCTGTATATGTTTTTGTTGCCGTAGGTGGATTTGTTACTGTTCCAAATCCACATGTATGTCCTGTTTTTGTTGCTGTTGGAACTGTTATTGTTCCACCTGACCAGTGTGCATATAGCGTTACATTTCCATCGTGTACCCATTGCTTACTTGCATTTGTATAGCCGTTTGCTTTTGCAACCAATTTTCCATCCTTATCAATTACTACTTTTCCATCACTTGTATACCATCCATCAAATGTCCATGTACTTGTTTCTTTGGTGGATGATATTGAATCTGCTGTTCCTTTTGCAAATGTTATTTTATATACTCTTTTAGGATTCGTTATTGATGCACTTAGTGTTGCTGAATCATATGTTGCTTTTACACTTGTTGGACTACCATTTGTTGTTGCATTTTGATTATTAAGTGTAATTGTATATTGGTTTGCTGTACAGTGTGCATACAAAGTATGATCATTTGCTGTTTTAACAATAGTATTTGCTGTTACTTGGCTTCCACCACTTGCTGCTGTGTACCATCCAGTAAATGTATATCCTGTTTTTGATGAAGTGGCAAGAGTTCCATATTTACTATCATATGTTACTGTCATACTTGCTTTACTTGGAGTTCCACAGCTTCCACCGTTATATGTTACTGTATAATTATTGGCTGTACAACTTGCTGTATATGTCTTATTTGCTGTTGGTGGGTTTGTTACTGTTCCAAATGTACATGTATATCCTGTTCTTGTTGTTGTTGGTATTGTAATTGTTCCACCTGACCAGTGTGCATATAATGTTAAATTGCCATCATATTTCCAATTTCCGCTTGCATCTGTATAACCTAATACATTTTTTGCAAGATTTCCATCATTTCCTATTATTTTTTTGCCATCTGAAGTATACCATCCATCAAAAGTCCAGTTGCTTGTTTCTTTTGTTGATGAAATTGTTGTTGCATTTCCTTTTGCAAATGTTATTGTATATATTCGTTTAGGATTTGTTATTTTTGGGCTTATAGTGGTTGAATCATATGTTACGCTTATGCTTGAAGTTCCATTTGCTGTTGCGTTTGATGAAACCAATGATATTTTATAGCTTTTTGCTTTCCACTGAGCAAACAATTTTATCTCATCAGTTTTTCCATCGCTATAATTAACTTTCGAATTTGGTTCTATTGTACCACTTGTTTGTCTTGACCATCCTTGGTATTCATAACCTACCCTTGTAAAGGCATTTGCTTTTAGATTTGCTGTTTGATTATAACGGAAGATACTTGGAGTCATTGTTCCTGTTCCTCCATTAGCTAAATATGTAACCTTATATTTTATGATGACATTCATGTCTTTTGCACTTGTTATTTTTGTGTGTGCTGATGTATCACTTACTGTGAATTTTAATTTATATGCTTTAGGTAAATACTCATCTGCACCCTGAGCTGCTTTTGCTCTTACCTTTCCACTTATTGTGTCTGGGTTTGGTGCTGTAAATTCGTTTGCGTATGTTCCTCCTGTGTTTGTTTGATTTCCACTCATCGGAGTTGATGGTATTACTTCTATTGCGTTTTCTGCACCATATTCTACCTTGAAGTTATTAAAGTAATTATATTTTGACATTCCTTTTGATACTGAATAGTCCACTTCTACGTAATCTGCCATATATCTATTTGTGCTTGGAATTGGGCAGTTAGTCATTGATTGAACTCCATTTATA
>JAEEKZ010000050.1 GCA_016288635.1 Caryophanales bacterium | reverse complement strand
CAGTAGGTTGGGGGTTCGATTCCCTCTGTCGGCACCATTTTTATGGAGGGATAGCGAAGTGGTCAAACGCGGCAGACTGTAAATCTGTTCCTTCGGGTTCCATAGTTCAAATCTATGTCCCTCCACCACTTATTGTCTCGTAGCCAAGTGGTAAGGCATCAGACTTTGACTCTGACATTCCGATGGTTCGAATCCATCCGAGACAGCCAATTTTATAGTATGTCCTGTTAGCTCAGTAGGTAGAGCATTTGACTTTTAATCAAAGGGTCACGCGTTCAAATCGCGTACAGGACACCATTTTAAAAATAAGCCTTTTAAAGGCTTTTTTTTAATTCTTCTAAACTATGGAAAAATATTAGAAAATTTGATAAAATACTATTATGAATAATATAATGAATTACACAAAATTAGAACTCGAGAATGAACTTGTTCAGTTGGGTGAAAAAAAGTTTAAGGCTACTCAAATTTATGAGTGGATTTATAAGCATCGTATTTTTTCATTTAAAGAGATGAGCAATATCTCTAATAAATCAATTGAGGTATTAGAAAAAAACTTTCAATTTGACTGGATAAAGATCATTAATGTTGAGGAAGATAAGTTAACTAAGAAGTTCTTATTTGAATTAACGGATGGAGAGCATATCGAGGCTGTATTAATGTATCACGATTATGGGCTAAGTGTTTGCGTATCAAGTCAAGTTGGTTGCAATATGCACTGTGCATTTTGCGAATCAGGTAGATTTGGCAAGAAAAGAAACTTAGAAGCCTATGAAATCGTAGAACAAATATTATTAATTGAAAAATATATAGGTCAAAAAATAGATAGCATCGTAATGATGGGAATAGGTGAACCATTTGATAACTTTGATAATGTGGTTAAATTCATAACTATCATGAATGAACCAAAGGGTATAGGAATGGGTTCAAGACACATAACGGTATCAACCTGTGGAATAATACCTAAAATCAAAGAATTCGGTGAGTTACCATTCCAAGTTAATTTAGCTATTTCATTACATGCACCAAATAATGATTTGCGAAGTAAATTAATGCCAATAAACAAAGTGTATAATTTGAGTAAACTTATTGACGAAATTAAAGCGTATATCACTAAAACAGGTAGACGAATAACCATTGAATATGTTATGCTTAATGCAGTTAATGATAGTAAAGAATGTGCACTTGAATTAGCAAATTTACTTAAAGGATTAAATGCGTATGTAAACTTAATCCCTTACAATGAAACAAATGCCAATGATTTTGAGAAAAGTAAGTCAATCGACATGTTCTATGATACCTTAAAAAAGCAAGGTATTAATGTAACTGTAAGAAGAGAGTTTGGCGGAAAGATTTCCGCGGCATGTGGTCAATTAAGAAGCAAGTATGAAGGTGATTTAAATGATTAAGTCTTTTTATGCAACAGATGATGGTGATAGAACACTTAATGAAGATAGTGTTTGCATATTATCAAATAAGTCTGGCGAACATATGATGTTAGTTGCAGACGGATTGGGTGGCTACAACAAAGGAGAAGTTGCTTCATCAATCGTATTAACACATATGGGAAGAGAATTTACTAGATTGGTTAGTGTTGGAACAAGAGATGAAGCTGTTAACTGGATCAGTGAGAATGTTAAGAAAGCACATGCTAAGATAAGAGAGTATGCAGAAAACCATAAAGATGCTGAATCAATGGCTACAACTATTGTAATTGCTATTTTAACCAAAGATTTCCTTTTGGTGGGAAATGTTGGTGATTCAATGGCATATGTATTAAAGAATGAAAAATTATATCCAGTAACTAAACCACATAACTTTGTAAGATACTTAGTTGAGAGTGGTGAAATATCTGAAGAAGAAGCTAAAGCTCATCCAAAAAAGCATTGCGTAACAAGAGCACTTGGTAATATTGGCGATAGTGGCGAAATCGATTTAAAAGACGTTGAAATCGGTGATGCAATATTATTATGTAGCGATGGCTTAACAGATATGTTATCTGATGATCAAATCGAAAGAGTATTAAATGATAATAAATTAAGCGTAGAGGGTAAGGTTGGTAAATTAATAAAAAAATGCAAAGCTAGAGGCACAGAAACAAATAAGAATGATAACATTTCAATAGCTTGCTTATTTATTGAGGGTGATGAAAGCAAATGATAATGAAGGGTCAAAAAATTAGTGATAGATACCAAATAATCAAGTCGATTGGCGAAGGTGGAATGGCAAATGTCTACCTAGCTTACGATGTAATATTGGATAGAAATGTTGCTGTTAAAGTCCTAAGGGGAGATCTAGCAACAGATGAAAAGTTTGTTAGACGTTTCAGAAGAGAAGCACTAGCAGCATCTAGTTTATCTAATCCTAATATTGTTGAAGTATATGATGTTGGTGAAGATAATGGCGAATACTACATTGTCATGGAATATATTGAAGGAAAGCATTTAAAACAAATACTAAGAAAACGTGGCAAATTAACAGTTAGTGAAGTTGTTGATATAGCACTACAAATAACTAATGGGTTAAGTGTTGCTCATGATTCCTATATAATTCATAGAGATATTAAACCACAAAATATCTTAATGTTAGATAATGGCTTAGTTAAAATTACTGACTTTGGTATTGCAGTTGCCTTAAATTCAACTCAATTGACACAAACAAATTCAGTCATGGGTAGTGTTCATTATTTACCTCCTGAACAAGCAAGTGGTGAAAAGGCAACGTTACAAAGCGATGTTTATTCAATCGGTATAATGATGTATGAGTTATTAACAGGCAAATTACCATTTAAAGGTGATAATGCCGTAGAAATAGCTCTAAAACACTTAAAAGAGCCTATGCCATCTGTAAGAGAAGAAATCTCTACAGTACCTCAAGCATTAGAAAATATCATTATTAGAGCTACTGCAAAGAATCCTAAGAATAGATATACTGATGCAAGAGAAATGCATGAGGATTTAAAGACATGCTTAGATGAATCAAGAGAGCATGAAGCTAAAATAGTTTTAAAATATCCTGAAACAGGATTTACAGATAAAACTTTAAAAGTTCCAGAAGATAAACTTGAGGATGATATGGATCCAAAAGAAAAGAAAAAAATGGAAAAAGAAGCTAAAAAAGCGGAAAAAGCTGCTGAAAAAGCCGCAAAGAAGCCGCCAAAAGAAAAGAAAAAGACTAAGAAAGAAATTGAAGAAGCTGAAGAACTTCGTATTGAGGAGTTAACTAATACTCTAACAGAAGAAGATCAAAAGCTAATTGCTAAAAGATTATTTAGAAATGAAAATAAGAAGCAAAATAAAATCTTAGTAGTATTACTTAGTATCTTTACAACAATCGTTGTTTTAATTACTTCAATTGTTGTCTTAATACCTAGAATAAATGCTTCTAAGCAAGCGTATATTCCAGATGTAACTAATAAGAAAGCCTCAGAAGCAATACAAATTTTACAAGATGCTGGCTTTATGGTTTCTGATAAACAAATTAACCAAGCAAGTTCAAAAGTTGAGGAAGACCATGTTATAAAGACAAATCCTGCTGCAGGATTAAAACGTAAGAAGGGCTATGAAGTAACATTATATGTATCAACAGGATCTAGCCAAATTGAAGTAATAGATTACACTGGTAAGAATTACAATGAAGTAAAAGGTAGTCTTGAAGCTAAAGGAATAGTTGTTACTTATACTTATGTAGAACTTAATAAAGATAAGAAAGCTGAAGAAGGAACTATTGTTGGTCAAAATAGAGATCCTGGAACATATCTAGAAGCTGGAGATACGATTAAATTTGAGTTACCTAAAGTAATTAATAAGTATCCTGACTTTACTAAAGGATATTCTATTGATGATATTAAAGAATGGTGTTATCAAAACGATGTTCCTGTCGATAAACTACAAATTAATTATGTAACACAAGTTCTCGAAGAATATGAAGAAGGTGCAATCTATAAGCAAAACGTTATTGAGGGAACAACAGTTAACCCAGCGTTAACCATTAAGATTTATATCAATTTGGTTAATGATCCAACTGGAGATGTTGATCCGGATGTAAATGCAGATGACGTACCTGCTGAAGATGAGAATGATTTTTAATGAAAAATGGAATTATCGTAAAAAATATAAGTAATCAATATGATTGTTTAGTCGATAATGAAATAATTACATGCCAACCAAGGGGTAAGTTTAGATTAGATAAGCTTACTCCTTTAGTCGGTGATAGAGTAATTATTAATCCTGAAACAAAGATTATTGAAGACATATTAGAAAGAACTAATGAACTAGAAAGGCCAAGAGTATCAAATATTGATGCCGGAATAATTGTAACTAGTACTCAAATACCGGCTTTATCTTTATTATTATTGGATAAGCAAATAGTATTATGTGAAAGTAATGGAGTAGAACCTGTTTTAATATTTAGCAAACTAGACCTATTAAATGATAATGAACTAAAAGATGTTAAAGAAACCATGGATTATTATCAATCTATTGGCTATAAAGTGTTTGCCAATTCTGATAAAGAGAATATTTTAAAGTATTTAGAAAATAAAACAGTCGTTTTAATAGGCCAATCAGGCGCAGGAAAGTCAACTTTGATTAATATGCTTGATGAGACTAAAAACATTGAAACGAAGGCCGTTAGTGAAAGCCTGGGACGTGGTGTACATACAACAAGAAATGTTGAGATACATGTTGTTAATAAAGTGCGTATCATGGATACTCCGGGATTTAGTGCATTAGATATTAACAAGATAGAACCAACTGAATTAAGACATTACTTCGTTGAATTTAGTAAATATCCATGTCAGTTCAGAGATTGCGTTCATAAAGACAATTGCAATTTACATAAAGCTGTATTAGATGGTTTAGTGAAAAAAGAAAGATATGAAGATTATTTAATTATTTTAGAGGAGTGTTATGAAAGTCGCAGTAAGCTTTTTAAGTAGTAAACGTACCACTGGGCAAACAATTGATATGATTAACAAATCATCCGCAGATTTTATTCACGTTGATTTAATGGATGGTAAATTTGTTGAAAATAAAAATATTGGTGCAAGAATGTGGAAATACCTACAATATTGTGAAAAACCATTAGATGTTCATTTCATGGTTAAAAATCCTTTAAAGTATGTAGATCATTTTAAAGGTTTAAATGTAAGAATAATATATATAAATTATAATTCTTACTTTCTAAATGATTTAGAGCAAATTAGAAAAAAGGGATTTAGAGTTGGACTAGTTATTAACCCATGGGATGATTTGGAATTAATGAAGAAGTATTATCCATATGTAGATAAGATTCTTGTTATGAGTGTTATTCCTGGTGCTGGTGGCCAATCATTTATGATGGAAACAATTGATAAATTAAAGCAGATAGTAAAATATCGTAAAGAGGCTAATCTAAACTTTACAATAAATATTGATGGAGGTATTAACGAAGATACCGCTAAATTAGTTAAAAATTACGTTGATGATTTAGTGTCAGGATCTTATGTATGTAAAGCAGATGATCCAGAAAAACAAATTGAAAAACTAAAAAAATAAAAAAACGTTTTTCTTAAAAAATAAAAAAATGACAAATTTGTGTATAATTTGTCTTTTTTATTTTTTGGCATATATATGCCAAAAATAAGCAATTTTACGATTTTATTAAAAAAATAAAAGGCATAAATACGCCAAAAAATAAATTTACATTTTTTTGTAAAATTCGAAATTTTGTTGAATTTATCCAAAAAGCATTATACAATTTTAATGTACAGATAGGAGGAACAAAAATATGGAAAGTGAAGTATTAAAAAATATAAAAGTAGTAAAAAGAAATGGAACTAAAGTAGATTTTAATTCTACTAAGGTTGCTATTGCTATAAAAAAAGGATTTGACAGCGTAACTATAATTGCTAAAGATGAAGATGGTGAAGACATCGAAAAAGCAAAATATACAGAAGCTGATATTCAAAAAGTTTTTAAAGCAGTTATTAAAGAAATAGAAAAAGATTATGTTGATAAGGATAAAATAAAGATTGAGGAGATACAAAACATCATTGAAAAGCAATTACAAAAACTTAAATACGATGATGTTTATAAATCATTCTCTGAATATCGCGAAAAAAGAAATCAATCAAGAGAAATGTTTATGTATGATAAAAAAGTACATAAATTCTTAAAAACTCTTGAAGGATTAGGATTAAAGAGTGCTGCAGAAGATGATACAAAAAGAGAAAATGCTAACATAGATGGTGATACTGCTATGGGTACTATGTTGCAATATGGTTCAACTGTATCAAGAGAATTTGCTAAAGACTATTTAATGAAGAAAAAATTTGCTGATGCTCATGATGATGGTGATATTCATATTCATGATATGGATTTCTGGCCAATGGGCACAACAACATGTATGCAAATTGATTTAAATAAGTTATTTAAGAATGGATTCTCAACTGGACATGGACATTTAAGAGCACCAAATGACATTATGAGTTATTCTGCATTAGCAGCAATAGCTATTCAAAGTAACCAAAATGATCAACATGGTGGACAGTCTATTCCAGCATTTGATTATTATTTAGCTCCAGGTGTTTTAAAATCATTCCGTAAGATTTTAAAAGCTACAATCATTGATTTCTTAGATTTATATGATTTTACTGATTTAATAGCTATAAAAGGTCTTGAAAAAGACATTATGGATGTTGAAACAATCGATATAAAAGAAGAATATTTTGAAAAATATTATAAAGAATCAGAAGTATTAAAAAGATTATTTAGAATGGCTATTGAAAAATCTCTACAAAAAACTGAAAAGAGAACTTATCAAGCAATGGAAGCATTCGTACATAATCTAAATACAATGCATTCTAGAGCGGGCGCTCAAGTACCATTCTCATCAATTAACTTTGGTACTGATATTTCACCAGAAGGCAGAATGGTTACGAGAAATTATATGTTAGCAGTTGAAGCAGGATTAGGCCATGGTGAAACACCAATATTCCCAATTTCAATCTTCAAAGTAAAAGAGGGAGTAAACTATAATCCTGAAGATCCTAACTATGATTTATTTAAATTAAGTTTAAGAGTATCTGCAAAGAGATTATTCCCTAACTGGAGTTTCTTAGATGCTCCATATAATAAAGCCTATTTAAAAGAAGGCGATTATCGTACAGAAGTATGTTATATGGGATGCCGTACAAGAGTTATAGCAAACGTTGCAGATCCATCTAAAGCTATAACACCAGGAAGAGGTAATTTATCATTTACATCAATAAACTTACCTAGACTAGGTATTAAACATGGTATTATTGGACCATTAAAACATGATAAAGCAGACATCAAGGGATTCTATGAAGATTTAGATGAACTTATGGATTTAGTAAAAGATCAATTACTAGAAAGATATGAATGTCAATGCAATCGTAGAGTTTATAACTTCCCATTCCTAATGGGTCAAGGTGTATGGTTAGATAGCGAAAAACTTAAACCAAATGATAAACTAAAGAAAATCTTAAAACATGGTACTTTATCAATAGGATTTATTGGTTTAGCAGAATGTTTAAAAGCTTTAATTGGTGAACATCATGGTGAATCAGAAGAAGCTGAAAAACTAGGAATTGAAATTATTAAACACATGAGAAAGAAATGTGATGAATATGCTCAGAAATATGGACTAAACTTCACATGCTTAGCAACTCCTGCCGAAGGACTAAGTGGAAGATTTGTTCAAATTGATAAAGCAATATATGGAAAAATCAAAGGAGTTACTGATAGAGATTACTATACAAACTCATTCCATGTACCAGTATATTACAATATAAGTGTTTCAAATAAATTAAAGAAAGAAGGACCATTCCATGAATTAACTAATGCAGGTCATATTAGTTATATTGAATTAGATGGAGATCCAAGCGACAACTTAGAAGCATTTGAAACGGTTGTTAGATTAATGAGAAAGAATAATATTGGATATGGTGCAATTAACCATCCAGTAGATAGAGATCCCGTATGTGGATATGTAGGCGTTATTAAAGACGTTTGCCCTAAGTGTGGTAGAAGAACAGGCGAGGGAGTTCCTGTTGATATATTGAGAAATTTAGAAGGAAAGGAGTAATTAAAAATGACTAAAGAGCAAGAAGTAAATCAAAGTAAAAAACAAGTAGGAGAGGGCGTAGAATTTGAAAGAATTCGTCGTATAACTGGCTACTTAGTTGGTACTGTTGAACGTTTTAACAATGGAAAACGTGCAGAAGAAAAAGATAGAGTAAAACATAGTTTAAATACAAAAGATGAAAAATAGTTAGTAGATAATACTAACTTTTTTTATTTAAAAAAAGACATAAAAAAACTTGTACGATGTACAAGTATATTTTTTAGTGGTGTCCCCGAAGTGATTCGAACACTTGACCGATCGCTTAGAAGGCGATTGCTCTATCCAGCTGAGCTACGAGGACATCAGCACAAAAACATTATATATCACTTTATTTTTAATTTCAATACATTTTTAGGTCAAAATACCAAAAAAGAGGCTTTTTAATCAGCCTCTTTTATTAATCTAGCATGAACAACATATCTTTGATTGGATTTATAACAAGTTGAAAGTGTAAGTATTTTATCATCAGCTGTAAGTTCAACACCAAAATCATGCGTACTTCTATCTTTTAACATGTTATAGAATTCTAGTCTCTTATCATCATTTGAGAATTTAATTTCCAAATAATCACTTGTTACAAGTATCTTATATGTTGAGAATATTTCCCATTTTGTTGTACCAAATAACGTATCATATGTAATTATTAAATTATCTTCATCTTCATACCAATCTTTTTCAGATGTTCTAGACAATGTACCAAACATTGTTCCATTTGAATATCTATTATGTCCATATATTATAGTATTATCATTAAAATCATAATAATTATTTCTATAATCCATGAATATCCAACCTGAATAAGCTTTCTTTTTGTAGAAATCTCTTGTTAGATAAAAATCATTGTCTTTGTGTTGAACTACAGGATAATCGACATTAGTATTTTTAATTGATATCCAACCAACAGTTTCATCGTTTATCGCAAGTAGAGAAACCATATCATTATTAACATTTATTTTTGGCTCGACATCGGTTTCTTCTGGATTATCTTCAGGTATATCTTCAACAGTTCCCTCAGGATTATCTTCAGGATTTGATGGGGTAGGCTTAATTGGCTTTTTTATAGGTATTTTACTAATCAAATCTTTTTTTAGTTTTTCTAAATCGTCAGAAGAAATTTTACTAACTGATTCTTTAATATCAGTTTTGGTATCGTCAACTTCTTTAGCAACTTTGTAATTATCATAGAAGATATATGCAAATGTTCCTAAAACCAACAAAATAATTAAAACGCAACCGTTTCTTAAAATATTTAAATTAGTTTGCGGCAAATAATTTTCTTGTATAAAAGTATTTGAATATGCCACTTTAAATCTAATTCCATATTTCTTTGAATATTTAGCATTAAATTTACTAAGGAATTCTAAAACGTGTTGATCGGTTATATCTTCGTGAATAGATATTTTTATATTCTTTTTCTTATATCTTTTTAATACACTAACTATATATTCTATTGATGGAATATGTGTCATTCCTAGTTGAATATTTTTTAAGTTTCTATTTAATGAACAAAAAGTATCAAATTCACTTTTGTCAGTCTCAGTCATTTCGTCAGTAATAATAATTGTCTTTTTATAATATATATCAGATAATCTATGCATATTATTACGTCTCATAAACTTACTAACCACGGTAAGCTCACTTTGACAATCAACCATTTTTTCTTTTTTACTTAATAGTTCAATAATAAACTCTTGAACCTGATAACACCCAATTTTTTTAATATAATTGCATTTACATATCAGATTAGTTATTTTATATGTTAGATTTGTTTCATCTTTTAATATTAAAGTGTCAATATTTTTAATATTTTTAATTAAATCTATTATAAGTTCATAAATGCTTTCATTATATATAATAACAGTAGAAATAGAATATTCATTTGCCAATTCTTTAATGAAATTTGAAATGATATTTCTATTATTCTCCATATATTCATCATTAAATAATAACTCATTATTACTAATAATATTGGTGTTTAACATGTTCTTATATTCATCGTTCAATTGTTTTCTAACCTTGAACTCAAGTGTTCCATTTTTAATCTGTACTAATATTTTTGTCAAACATAATCACCCTTATCTTACATTGAATATGATAACACAAAAATTTTACATTTTACACATTTACATACATTTTTTTAAAAAAATATTTATTTTTCATTTTTTTGATGTTATAATGGGTACATAAAATAGAAGAGGAGAAGTGAAGAGATGAAGAGTTTCAAGAAGAAAGTAATTTTAGGCCTAGCAGCAGTTGCTTTAGCAATGCCATTTGTAAATGTACAAGCAAAGACAGTTAAATTAGACTGGGTTCAAGATTCTATGTCAAATACATGCCCACAAGCTGAAGGAGAGGTATGTACAACAGAATTTGATCTTACAATTACAAATGTTGATGAAGAAGGAAAACTTGGAAGAGCAACAATTAAGATTACTCCAAAGTCTGCAGAAGTAGAAAAAATTACTAACTTTAAAGTTACTTTAGCTGACGGTTATACTGGAGAAAATGGTGAAACTGAAATCGAAGTTGGAAGCGGATTAGCAAATTATGAATTCGTTATCAATTCAGAAGAAGTTATACCAGTTGGACAAGCAACTAAAATTGCTACAGTTCATTACAATCATGCTCTAGATATGGATGATTGTGGTGTTCTAATGTCTATAGATGCTGAACAAGCAGAAACTGAACAACCAGAACCAGTTGTCATCCCAACAGACGACCCTACACCTAGTCCTGTTACTGGTGTTAGTGTTCCTGCACTTGTTTTGGGTGGAACTGCAATCGTAGCTTTAGGCGTATATGCTGTAACTACAAAAAAATCAAAAATTAAAAATATCTAATTTTTTGAGATAATAACGAAGAAAAAAGTGTGAAAACACTTTTTTTTTGGCTTCTTTGTGCTATAATTTAAATAAGGAGGTAGTATATGAAAGATTTGAAAGAAAAGAAAAATTCTGGAAAGAAATCTGAAAAGAAAGTTAACGCTAAAAAAGTTAACGGTAAAAAGGGTGAAACTTCTATAAAAAATGCAAAAATAGAAAAAGTAGAAGTTGTTGAAAAAGAAACTAAAACAGCACCAGTTGCAAAAGAAAAGCCAGTTAAAAGATCTAAATCTGAAAAAGTATTAGATATTATAAGTAACATGGGAATTGTTATCGGCTTACTTGTGATTTTTCTAGGCGCTGTTGCTTTTAATGAAAATACAGTAGTTCAAACTATTGGTATGGCATTAGTTGCTTTATCAGGTATTTTAAAAGCTATGGTTTCAAAATTAGGTGTTATTGGTAAATGCATGGTATCCGTTGATATTGCTGCAGTAACTGCATTATTAATATCTGGCATGTTTGTTAAAGATGCTGGGGTATTAACTATCATTAGTGCAATAGTATTAGGTATCTTAACACTATCAATAGTACCAGGGATACTATTATCGAAAGGAAATGCAATTGATAAAGCTATTAATTCAACAATAGTTGTTATCGCTGGCTTGTTATTATTAACAAACTTATTTGATATTGATTCTCTTGTAACGATTAACGTTATAGGATTAATTATTATTGCTTTAGCGGTTATGGTTAAGATTTTCTTAAATCAAAACAAAACTTTAGCATTAAAGATATTTAATATAGTAACAGTTGGCTTATTAGTTGCAATATATTGCACATACAACTTATTTGAAGAAGCAGAACTTGCTTTAACAATTGAGTTAGTATTATTAACTATAGGATTAATAGGAAGCGCAGTTAGTTCTAAGAAGGCAGTTCTTCTTAAATCAATATTTGGAATTGCTCTTGTAGGATTAATTGGTACTTGGGTATTAGCAAATGGTGCTTATAGTGGAACAGCATTCACTGCATCTTCAATGTCAAGAGTTGGTTTAACTGATGTTTCAACTATAATGTATTATGGTATATACTTTGTATTAGATAAAGTAGTATATCTAATCGCTTTAGCAGCATTCTATGGTGTATTATCTAAAACTGAAGGATATAATAAATTAGTAAATAATATTGCTAAGAAAATGGAATCTAGTAGATTATTATTTGTTATCCTAGTAGTTTTAGGTTTAGCTGCATTAGGTGCAATTTTATCACAAACAATGGTAGCATTAGCATTTGTTCCATTTGTTGTTTCAATTTTATCAAGAATGAAAGTTGATAAATTAACAACAATGGTAGCAACATTTGGTAGTGTTATTTTAGGAACAATGGCAGCACCATGGGGAACTGAAAGCATCGAGGCATTTAATTATTATACTAGTCAAAATCTAGAAACAGGATTCGTTTTACGTCTAATCCTTGAAGGAATTGCAATAGTATTATTTATTCTATTCATTGGACTTCGTCTTACTGCAAAGAAAAATAAAGAATTAGAAGCAGCAAAGGATCCTTATGAATTAGAAGAAGTAGATAATGAAGTAAATGAAACTCCAGTAAAAGTAAGCCTAATTGTAATGGCAGTTATTACAATACTTGCATATGTAAATTGGGAATCTTATTTAGGAATAAAATACTTCAAAAACTTATTTGACACAGTAATGAAGAGTAATATAGGTTCTAGTATTACTTCAATACTAGGAAATAGTACATTCTCTGAAGTGTTTGGATCAGGTTTTGGTGCATTTGGTACATGGTCATTATTAATATTTGCTGCATTTATTATGGTATTTGCAGTAATAATTGCCGTATTAAATAAATTTGAAATTTCAGATTTCTTTGAAGCAAGCGAAAAGGGAATAAAAGCTATGATTAAACCAATCGTTATGTTTATGATTGCTTTCGTAGTATTTGGTATTCCTTATACAAGCCAATTCACTGTAACAATGGCTAATTCTTTATACAGCATGGTTGAAGGATTTAATCCAATTGTTACAATACTTTCAAGCTTTGTTACCGCTATATTCCACATGGATTTTGGATTTAGTGGTTACGCAGTTGGTGCATATGCATTAGCAACATTCAAGGCTAACGTTGATGTTGTTCATACAATTTATGTAGCAACTCATGGTTTAGTACAAATTCTTCTTCCAACAAGTGGATTACTTGTTCTTGGATTAACATATACAAAGACTGAATACAAATCTTGGTTAAAGTATATTTGGAAGTTTGCTCTTTCATTTGTAGCAGTGCTAGTGATTGTAGCATTAATTGCAACATACGCTGCATAATAAAATAAAAGAATAATGATAATCATTATTCTTTTTTAATTACTAAAATAAAAACTCGCATAAGCGAGTTCTTTTTATTCATTAAATATTTCTGATATTCTATCTTGAACATCATCAACAAAATTAATAACTTTCTTATTTAAAAGTATTTTAGAACTTATTAATGATGTTACAGGGATTATTAACACCGATCCAATAAAGGCAATTATTAGTCTAGCAACATCATCTGCAAAAGATTTATAATTTATTACTTGCTCAAAACTCATTCCTCTATGCCACATAAAGAATCCTATAAATACACTTATTAAAGCAAAGAATAGGGTATTAATTGTGGTACTTAATATATCTCCACCAATATTCATACCAGATTTATATAATTCTTTTTCTTTTATTTTAGGATTGTTTTCTAATACTTCATTCATACTTGATGATACAGAAATAGATGTGTCTATAACTGTTCCAACAATACTTACTAAATACATTCCAATTATTACGTTCATCATATTATAATTAATTCCTTGATTGAAGCAGGCTACAGTTCCTAAAGATTCTTCTGAAAATGCTCCAATATTGGCTCTATTAGTTATAAAACATATAAGAACGAAAGTAATAACTTGAACAATCATAACGCCTATAAAAGCAGCTAATGTTTTAGTACTTATTCCATTAAGTAAGAATATCGAAACTAAACTAGCTAATATACATATAATAAATGCTGTAATAATGGCGTTAGCACCAAGTTTCATCAAGAATAGGTATAGAACTATTAATGCCATACAGAATATGAATGAAATAAATGTTTTCAAACCTCGTTTTCTACCGATAAGTAATAAAAGAATTAATAGAACTAAAAACAATATCTTATTCATCTTTTTTCACTTCCTTTTTCTTTAATATTAAGATGGAAATAAATAATGAGATAGGGATAGTTAATACAATTCCTATACAATTGCATAAAACAATCATTAATTCTAAATTACCATAAAAGTCTAATGCCGTAATTAAATTCATATTATTTCTAGTAGCTAATACAACAGTTGGTATTATAGATGTATAACAAGTGAATAACATAACATTAATCATAGTGCCTATAATATCCTTAGATATTTCCTTACCAGATTTAATAAGTGCTAATCTATCTATTTTTTTGTTTTTTCTAATTAATTCACTTAAAGCAGATGATATAGTTATTGATATATCCATAATAGCACCTAAGCCAGATAACAAAATACAAACATATAAATAGTTATTATAATCGAATACGGCCTCAATATAATCCATTGTCCATATAAATATTTTTTCTTCATTCAATTTAATAAATAAGAATGATAATCCGAATGATATTAACAAGGATACAATGGATGAAACAATTGCTGCCAAAGTTTTCTTGCTTTTACCATTAGTAATAAATAGGGAGGATACAACAAATATAATAGCTACTATAAAGAATAACAATAATAAATTAGTTGTTGTAATATTTTTCATAAACAAAAGAATAGCTCCAGCAGTAATGCCTATATTAACAAATAAACTAATCAATGTTTTAACGCCTTTATTACCAGCAATTATTAATATTAAATCTATAAATATAATTAACAATATAGCTATATACTTATCACGTTTAATACCAGTTATTCCATTTATTTCATTATCATCCACAGAAAACTCTACAAATAATTCCGTGTGGTTTTCTATTTTATCATCGTAAACTAGTGATTCAGAATATGTATTAGTCAATTCATATTTCTTTCCACGATGACGGCCATTTTTAATAATGCCTTTAATATGCTGAGTATATACTTTTTCACCAATAGCATCATTATCTTCAACAATTGTTTTTATACTTGTTACTTTTAGTATAGGATTTTTATATAGAAAATAATCATTATAAACAAAAACAATTGCAGCTATAGATATAATAAGAATAACTATTAATCCTATTTTTTTCATATGCATCACAAAAACAATTATACTAAAAAACAAACAATAAAAAAAGACGAATTAATCGTCTATTTTTTTAATTGGTCGAGAAGACAGGATTTGAACCTGCGACCCCTACGTCCCAAGCGTAGTGCACTACCAAACTGTGCTACTTCTCGAAGAGTAATAAATTGGTGCGCCCAGAGGGAGTCGAACCCCCAACCTTTAGATCCGTAGTCTAACGCTCTATCCAATTGAGCTATGGGTGCATTCCCAAAACGCAAATTAATTATATTATAGTTTATTGGAAAAAGCAACAAATTTGTTCTTTTTGCTGAAAAAAAGCACTTTTTTATGCTACTTTACATGTATCTAACACATGATTTTCATTATTTTTTTGCTTATTTTAAAATATAATGGTATAATGTACCTACATTAAAGGAAGAATAATATGAATTTAAATTATGATTTAGAGATAGAATTTAATAAAATCGTAGCTGACATATTAAAGAATGAAGAATTCCTAAAACTAAGAGATGAATATCATCATGGTTTTACTAGAATTGAACATTCAATAAATGTTGCAAAGGTTTCATTTAAATGGGCTAAGGCCTTAAAAGTAAAAGATTATGTTGATATAACTAGAGCGGCGTTATTACATGATTTCTTCACAAAAGAAGAATTACATGGTAAGAACCAATTAATTCATCCAGGTATTGCTAATAGAAATTCTATTAAGCATTTTGGTATTAATAAAAGACAAAGTAATATGATTTTATCACACATGTTCCCACTTTGTACTACATTACCAACAAACATTGGAAGTTGGATTATAACAGCTGCTGATAAGTATTGTGCAACATATGAATGTTCAAAATATAAGGTGCCAACTACTACGGTATCAGTAATGGTATTCTTAGTTAATTTCTTATCAATAAGATTATAAAATGTTCTAATAAAGAACATTTTTTATTTTCCTGAATTTATAGATTTTTACAAGTGATTTTAGTAAAATATAGATATGAAGAAGAATATTGAAAAATTAGATAATTTTGGTCGTGGAATTACTTTTGTGGATGATAAGATTACTTTTGTACCTAAAGCATTGCCTGGTGATGTCGTTGACATCGAAGTAACTAATAAAAAAAGTAAATATAACGAAGCTACTATTAACAGGATAATTACGAATTCTCCAAGCAGAATTGAGAGTAAGTGTCCATATTTTGACAAGTGTGGTGGATGTACATTTTTAAATACCACGTATGATAACACAATAGCAATCAAAAAGAATAAAATATTGGATTTAATTAAAAGAAATAATATCGATGTAAAGGAATATACTTTTATTGAGAATAGAGAACCATTTGGTTATAGAAATAAAATATCTTTGCAAATCGTAGACGGTAAACTAGGATACTTCGAAGAAAAGACTCATAAAATAACTAAAATAGACAAATGCTTACTTGCTAAAGAACCAATTAATAACTTTATTCCTAAAATACATTTATTCGGAATTAAAAATGGTAAGGTAACAATTAGATGTAATTATAAAGAAGAATTATTAATATCTATTGAAGCAGAAGATCATATAAAGAATTTGGGTGACGATATCATAGATGCTAATAACATTTGGGGTATAGTCCTAAATGGCAAATGTATCTATGGAAGAGATTCATTCACTGAGAAGATAAAAGACTTGTATTTTGAAGTATCATATGATTCATTTTTCCAAATTAACACATATATAACTCAAAAGTTATTTGAGATAGTAGAGAACAACGTAACAGGTAATGTTCTAGACTTATATTGTGGAGTTGGAACACTTTCTATAGTGGCTTCAAAAAAGGCAAAGTCAGTCGTTGGAGCAGAAGTGGTTGAAAATGCCGTAAAGAATGCCAAAAAGAATGCAAAATTAAATAATGTTGAAAACGTAGAGTTTATTTTACAAGACTTAAATAAGGGAATTGATACAAACAATAAATATGACACATTTATTCTTGATCCACCTAGAAGCGGCATTTCTAACAAAATAATGAATTTATTATTAAATGAATTACCAGATAAAATTATCTATGTATCATGTGATCCCCAAACATTCTTTAGGGATTTAAATCTATTAAAAGAAAAATACGAAATAAATAAGATATATAGTCTAGATATGTTTAGTTACACATATCATTGTGAATCAATTGCTATATTAGAAAGGAAGTAAGGTGGATTGTATGAAAAAAGAAAAACAAAAGAAAAAAGAAGCTGAAGAAAATAATAAGAAAAAGCAAATACAAGTAGAAGAAGAAAAAGATGAAAAAGAAGAAGGCGGTAGTTATTGGTTACCAATAGGATTATGCTTAGGAATAAGTATAGGAACAGCAATCGGTAGCGCAACAAATAATATTGCTTTATGGTTACCAATGGGAATTAGCATTGGATTGTGTTTGGGAATCGCATTTTCAGGCGATAAAGATGATAACGAATAATAGACCTATTCCAAGTATTATAAAAGAGAGAAGATAAATTATGGACAAAGAATTATATGACATGATATTTAAAAGAAAATCATTTCATCTATTTAGGAACATTGGTAATGAACGCATTACGGAAGATGAATTAAAAGATATCGAAAAAGAAATAACTAATCTAAAACCGCTAACAGAAGATATTAAAGTGAAAATAAAAATAGTTAAAAAAGAATCTATTCTAAGAGGGCAAGAATACTGCATACTATTCTATTCTGAAAAGAAAGACAATTATCTTCAAAACATAGGTTATATGGGTGAACAATTAGATTTATATCTAGTATCTAAAAACATAGGTACACTATGGTTTGGAATAGGTAAACCAGAAGAAAGAAAATTAGATGGATTAGATTATGTAATAATGATTGCCATTGCTAAGGTTGATTCTCCAGACAAATTTAGAAAAGATATGTATAAAAGCAAGAGAAAAGAAATATCTGAAATATGGAGTGGAGATAACTACACGGATATTGCTAATATTGTTAGATTTGCCCCAAGTGCATGTAATACACAACCTTGGAAAGTAGAAGCAACAGATAAAGAAATAAAGGTATATAGATATCGTAAAGAAGGCAAAAGAGGAATAATGCCTAAAGATAAAGTTATTTATTACAATCAAATTGATATTGGTATATTTTTATGTTTTTTAGAATTATGTTTAGAACATAATAACATTAATTATAAAAAAGAACTATTTATAGAAGAAGATCACGAGAAAGAAAATAATTTAACAGCTATATATCATATTTGAGCAATACCACATTAAATTTATTTGCTATTTAGAAAGGAAACAATAAATATGAAACTAATTTTTGGGACAACAAGTAAAAGAAAAACTGAAGATTTACAAAATATAATCGATGAAATGAATTTGGATTTTCAAGTATTAAGCATGGAAGATATCGGTTGGGATAGAGGAGAAATTGAAGAAAATGGTTCCACAATTGAAGAAAACTCTCTTATAAAAGCTCAAACCATATTAGCCTTTTGTAAAGATCATAATATTGAATATCCCATAATGGCAGATGATGCTGGTTTGTATGTGGATGTATTAAATGGAGAACCAGGGGTATTTACATCAAGATACGCTGATGATGAATTGGAAGTAAATCCAAAACTACCTAAATATCAATGTATATTAAAACTATTAAGAAAATTAGAAAACGAAAAAAATAGACGCGCTACATATAGATGTTGTGTAACAACAATGATGCCTAACGGGGAATATAGACAAGAAATTGGAGAAAGCAAAGGATCAATTGCAAAAGAGATTACTGGTGAAATAACTAAGCCCTATTTTTATTCAGTATTTATTTTAGAAGGAACTAATGTAGCATTTAAGGAATTAAAAGGAAAAGAACTAGATAATACGTATAGATATAATGCGCTAAGAAGGTCATTAAGCAAATTTTAAAAAGGAGAATGACAGATGCAAATAATTGAAATAGTTGTTGATGAAAAAAAATACACAATCGAATGGGCACTATCTGAATATTTTGATGAATTAAAAGGAATGAAGTTTATGCTGAACGAAGTGGCAGCAAATCAGATTATAAAACTCGATAATTTATCAGAAACAGCAAAGATATTACTATCAGCAGTTGCGGGTGCTGTAATACAACACTTAATTGATAATGCGTGCCCAATAGATAATATATTTAATAAAGGCTATTTTATTGTTAAATAATAGGTGATATTTATGAATTATGAAATGTTAGTAAATAAGGAAAATTTGTTAACTAGTGACTATGTCCCGGAGTCAATGGAAGAAATACACGAACCAATGGGATCAAAGTTAGACGAAACTTATGTTAATAGATTAGATAAAGAAGCATATGCAAACTTTAAACAAATGCAAAACGATGCTTTAAAAGAAGGATATGAAATATTTATAGATTCTTCATATAGGCCATATGAATATCAAGAAAGACTATTTAATGCAATAATGTTAGAAAAAGGCATAGATCACGCTACAAAATATGTTGCTCCTCCTGGAGGTAGCGAACATCAAACAGGTTTAGCTATTGATATAATATTTCGCCGTAATGGGGAAATGATTGAAGAACAAAAAGAAGATGACCCAGAAATAATGTGGCTATTTGCTAATGCCCATAAATACGGTTTTATTCTTCGATATCCAAAGGGCAAAGAAGCTGTAACGGGCTTTAATTTTGAACCATGGCATTTTCGATATGTTGGTAGAGTTTTAGCCCAAGAAATATATCAAAACGGCTTAACTTTAGAAGAATATCATAGACAAAAACCAGCAAGGAGGTAACTTAATATGAAAAAAAGATTTGCAATTATAGAAATAGGAAGTTATAACACAAAAACACACGTATATGAAGAAGGTAAAGTAATTTATGATAATAATACTACTTTAAAACTAAAATCAAATTATAAAGAAAATGGTAAGATATCTAATGATGATGTTGAAGTAATAATTTCTATTATAAAAAAAGCATTTGAATACACAGAAGAAATTCACATATATGGATGTAGTATCTTTAGAAACCTTAGCGATGATGAATTAAAAGAAGTTAATGATAAGGTTTATGAAGAATGTAAAATAAAAATTGAAGTAGTATCTCAAGAAGATGAGGCATATTATACTGCATTAGGTTGCTATTCTAATATAGATTATGATGGAAACATTTGTGTATTTATTGGTGGAGGCGGATCTATTGAACTAATATTTGTTAATAACAAAAAAGTAATAGATAAAAAATACTATAATTTCGGTGTAGTAGATGTCACCGCTAAATTTGAAAGTTTAAAAGAAGATATACCAACATGCACATTTGACGAAGTATCTAATTATATCAGTGAATTAATCACGGATATAAACCTTAAAGCAGATATATTAATCCTTGCAGGTGGAGATCACTTCTACTGGTATAATAATGCTGGATATAAATTATTAGATAATAATATATATAAAGAAGAAAACCAAGATAAATTAATTACAATTGAAATGAGTGATGAATATGATAAAGATGCACTTGTTACATCTTTAGATAGAATTAGAAATAATAGCGATAATCCAAGTTGGTTTGATGGATCAAGAGCAATGAAGGTTATTACAAATTATATTTCTCATCAAATTGAAGCAAAATACATTATTCCAACAAGAATAAATATGGAAGACGGTATAAAAAACACATTAATAAAATAATACATTTTAGAAAGAGGTAATTATGAACAATAATATAGCGAATGTAATGCATTTTTATGCATTGTGTAATAAATTAAAAGACACATTAAGAAAAGGAGTATTAACCTGGAATGCCCAAAGAGAAAGAATAGAAAGCGTAGCTGAACATATATACGGAGTTCAAATATTGGCAATTGCAATCTATTATCAATTTGGATATAAACTTGATTTAAATAAAATAATATATATGCTTGCTATTCATGAACTAGAAGAAATTGAAATTGGCGATTTAGCTTTCTATGAAATTGCCGATGACGAAAAATTAAAAGAAGGAAAAAGAGCAACAGATTGTCTTTTAAAAGATTTAATTGGTAAGGAAGAAATATCCGACTTATTAGATGAGTTTAATGAAAGAAAAACAGAAGAAGCAAAGTATGCATACCATTGCGACAAATTGGAATGCATTTTACAAGTAAAAAAATATGAACAAGAAGGAAGTATTAATATTAATAATCAGTCTAATAACCCTATAATAAATACGCCAGATATTAAACAATTGGCGAATAACGAAAAGAATGTTACTAATATCTGGATTGAATTTGATAGAAGCAAATTTGAAGATGATCCTGTATTTATAAATATCATCAACTGGCTTAAAAATAATAATATATAAATTGAAACTATAAAAGCTTTGTTATATAATATTCCTTGTTTATGCAAAGGAAATGGTGAAGTTTAATGGCAGAAATTTCTGAAACAATGACGGAAGAAAAACAAAGAAACGAAAGAATTAAAACTTTAATGTCCAATACAAGCTATATTGAGTGGCTTATCGATTTTACTGAGACTAGAGGCGGATTCTATGATAGTGATTGGGATAACCCTGAAGAAAAATTAACTCCAGAAGATCAAGAAAAAGTTAAAGAGTTACCATTATTCTTTTTAGGAATATTTAATCGCGTTAAATCTAAGAATATTCAATCTTCAATGGGCGGGCTAGAAGAATTCTATCATATAAAATATGGAAATGTGGGATTAGAAATAGGATGCATAAATGGTCAAGGAGCTTCATATTATTGTAAGAGAATTCCTTTAGAACATGTTATAGATTTTATGGATATTATGATTCCTATAAGAAAAGAATATGACGCGGCAATTGCTGATAGATTAAGAGTCTTATCCAATACAATTGAATGTTTATACAATAACGGAACTCCAGCTGATGCAATGATAGAAGCTGTTAATGACACTATAGAGAGACTTATGAGTGATAAGCAAGAAGTTGCACCAAGAGTAAGAGAACGTCGAGAAAAAACTAATTAAATCAAAATAAAATTTTGATTTTTTTATGCTATAATTTTGTTGGAGATATATTATGGAAGTTGTAGGAACAATGTTTTTTAAAAATCAAAAATTACTTATTGATAAACCGAGAAAAAGACCAACATATCAAATGATTGGTGGAAGAGTTGAAGATGGGGAAACCCCAATTGAGGCTGCAATAAGAGAATGCCACGAGGAATTGGGAAACGAAGCTATATTTGACAATTCATTAATTGAATTGGTCATGGAATTTAATGAAATTGCAACAAGTGATGGCGTTACTCCAATTCATTTTTATGTATTTAAGTATAATGGCCAATTAGAGGGAAAACTAACTTCATCTGAAGAAATTGAAACATTCAAATGGTATGAATCATCAGATGGATATGATATTCTTTCTAACACATTAAAAAATGAGGTTGTTCCATACTGCTTAAAGAATAAACTAATAAAATAATAATTCAAGGAGAAAAGAATGAATAAATATTTTAAAGAAATAATAATATTAATTATTCAATTATTACTATTTTATATATTGCCATTAATAGCTAACAACATATCAAAAGATACTATGGTTGTTACTATTTTCTTAAATATTTTACTAACATTTATTCTTTCGATTATATTATGCTGTATATCACAAAAAAGAATAAAGTATTTTTATCCAATTATTGTATTTGTAATATTTATACCATCAGGTTTTATTCATTACAATCAATTTGATGCAGTCATGATCTATGCAACATGTCACTTAGTAGCATCTCTTATAGTAACAGGAGTAACAGGCATAGTAAATTTAATAAATAGAAAAGCAAATTAAAATATTAATCGCAAGAAAGAGGGATAATAATGAAGTATTTAAAATGGGTATTTGGTACGAAAATGGGGCATACAAATGACAAATCATTTGAAATTGGAAAAGTAATCACAGCTGATACATGGGATCCCCAAAATAGTGATTGGGATAAAAGAGGTGGATTCAATTTTACAAATGAAGAATGTGCTCTTAGATGGATGTCTAGAGGGGATACTTTATATGAAGTAGAAATTCCAACTGATGGAGAAATATTTGAAGTAAGAAACGATAAGACTCCAGGAGGAATAATAATTGCAAATAAAATAATTTTAAAAAATCCTATACCAATCTCAGAAGAATTACTTCTAGATTTTTATCATAAATCAAAACTACCATTATCAACATATTTTGAATGTATTGGACTATTATCAACAAGGGGATACTATAATCTTGCTTTAATGATAATCAAGGATAAAGTAAATTTATCAAACATAGATGAAGCACTTGAGGAATTTAACACTTCAATAAAACCTTGGCATGAAGTTGACTATGAATGCTATAACAAGGTTAAAGAAATATTAGAAGAAATAAAAAGCCCAGTTGATATTAGTTTGTATGTGGATAAAGAACCATTCATCAAAAAAATTACAGATGATAAGATTATTAATCTAACAGGTCAAAGTGGATCTGGCAAGTCAACCTATGCTAGTGAGCATTTCAACAATGAAAACTATTTAGTTATTGATACAGATGATATTTTTTCTGATGCAAGATTTGAAGTTACAAGTGGAATTAATAAAGAACTAGGTGAACATTTTAGAAGCAAATTTGATAAACTTCCGAACTGTGGTGATGATTTTGATCTAATATATACAGAAATATTAAACTATTGTAAAAATAGTGATAAAACTATAGTAATTGATTGTGCACAATTTCATTGCATAAAAGATATTAATCTTCTAAAAGGAACCTTAATTGTTATTAGAACAAGTATAGATAAATGTTATGAAAGATGTATCGAAAGATACAAATTAAATTATAATTATACTGAAGAAGAATTAATTAAATACCAAGAAAAGAAAAAATCTATTTATAAATGGTATAAATATTCAAATGAATTTTTAGAAAAAATAGATAAAATGTAATTATTCATGTTTTAAGAAGAAAATAATAAATGTTAAAAACAAGATTAATGAATCTTGTTTTTTGTTTCAATAATATATGTTATACTTTATATAGTAGGAGAGAGAATTATGAAAAAGAAAATACTTATTCCCATACTTATTTGCCTTGTTTTAGTTGTAGGAGTTGCTTGTTTCATATTATTTGGAAATAATAAAGCTGCTTCAACAATTACGCTAGATATAAATCCTAGCATTGAAATTAATTTGACTAATAACTCTATGGTCAAAAGCATTATTGCACTAAATGATGATGCTAAAGAAGTTATTAGTCAAAATCTAGTTGGAAAATCACTAGACGAAACATTAAACTATATTGCCGAAAAGACTGTTGAAAAAGGATATGTTGACCAAGAACATATTGAAATAATAATTTACTCAAAAGGAAAAATATCAAATGATGAGCTAGACAAAAAAATAAGAGACTCATACGAAGAAAAAGGTCTAAATCCTTATATTATAACAATTGATAAAGTAACAAAAGAAGATGAAGAGCTTGCTAAGAAACACAATATTTCCATTGGTAAAGCATCATATATCAATCAAGTAAAAAAGGAAAATGAGAATATTGATGTTGAAGCATTAATTGATAAATCAGTTCACGAACTAGAGGAAACAAAATCATCTGGAATTTCTTGTGATAAAGGATATACCCTTGAAGGGGATTCTTGCTTAAAAGAAAGAGAAAGATATGCAGCTTCCAATGGAGAAGTATGTCCAAATGGATATGTAGATAATGGAGGCACATGCTATGCCGAAACTGGAGTTATTGATACTGATAGATTATATTGTCCTAGTGAATTTGAATTAGTGGATAATAAATGTATAAGAACAGAAAGAATTGATGCAACACCAATAAAATATACATGCCCATCAGGAGAGGAATCAACAAGATTAAAAATGGGATTAACCACGGCTAATGCTGGCGATGCAAACGATATAGTATGCGTTGATAAATCAAATGCAAAACACCCAGTGTCTCCATGCGAAACTCACGATGGTACAGAATTTAAAAAAGTTGGTGGAAAATGCTATTGGCATAGAGCTCCGGTTATTGCATCAGGATGCCCAGGAAAAATCCAAGTAGGCGGAGAATGCTGGGATGATGCATCTAACATACTAATTTGTGAAGGATATCGTGATGGTAAGCAATATAAGAGTAGAGATGAATATTGTGAACACTCAATTAAATACATTGACCCAATCGTGGAAGAATATGGATGCCCAAATGGATATACTCTTGATGGACAAAAATGTCTAAAAGAAGAAGCGGAAGATCCAAGACACGAGAGAGAATGCCCAAGTGGATATACAAAAACTGAAGATGATAAATGTATTAATTACAATGATGTAATTGAAAAAACACCTGGATATTATTGTGAAAGAGAAAACAGTCGCTTAAAAGGAACCGAATGCATAATATACGATATAATTGAAGCAAATCATAATTAAAAA
This sequence comes from Caryophanales bacterium, assembly GCA_016288635.1. GTDB lineage: Bacteria > Bacillota_I > Bacilli_A > RF39 > UBA660 > JAEEKZ01. The sequence continues at coordinate 14,477 of JAEEKZ010000050.1, read as the reverse complement.
AGACTATAACGACAAAATAGTCTTTTTTTTGAGATATAGAAATACTATAATATCAAACGTTAGGAGAAATAACATGTTAGAATTAAAAAAGATAAAAAAGAGTTATGTAGTTGGAGAAACAATTCAAGAAGTACTTAAAGGAATTGATATAAAATTTAGAAATAACGAATTCACATCTATTTTAGGTTCATCAGGAAGTGGTAAAACAACACTACTAAATATTATTGGGGGATTAGATCGATATGATGATGGTGATTTAACCATTGACGGAATATCGACTCAGGAATTCACTGATAGAGATTGGGACTCATATCGTAATTATCGCGTTGGTTTTATTTTTCAAAATTATAATTTAATAATGCATCAAAGTGTATTACAAAATGTTGAGATAGCATTAACATTATCAGGCGTATCTAAAACAGAAAGAACAAAAAGAGCAACTGAAGCCCTAGAAAAAGTTGGCTTAAAAGAACACATATTAAAAAAACCAAACCAATTATCTGGTGGTCAAATGCAAAGAGTAGCTATAGCTAGAGCTTTGGTCAACAATCCGGAGATAATCCTTGCTGATGAGCCAACTGGAGCACTAGACTCTGTAACAAGCTATCAAATCATGGATTTGTTAAAAGAAATTTCTAAAGATAAATTAGTAATCATGGTAACCCATAATCCAGAGATAGCTAAGAAATATTCGACAAGAATAATTGAATTAAAAGATGGATTGATAATTAATGACAGTAATCCAGTAAAGGGTAAAGAAAAGGATAATAAAGAAGCAAAAAAGACAAACAAAACTTCAATGTCATTGCTATCGGCTTTATCATTGTCTTTAAACAATCTGTTAACAAAAAAAGGAAGAACCTTTTTGACTGCACTTGCTGGTTCAATAGGCATTATTGGAATTGCTTTAATCCTAGCTTTATCAAATGGAGTTAATAGTTATGCTAAAAAATTAGAAAGAGAATCACTATCAGATTATCCTTTAAGAATTGAAAAAACAAGTTATGATTTATTTGGAACATTAAGTGCGGCATTCTCAATGATTGGGGATAATGAAAAATGTGCGGAAAATAAAATTTGTTCAACAGATGACATTGTAAGAGTATCTGCTATAACAGATGAGGGTGTGTTAAAAAAGAATAATACCAAAGCATTTAAGAAATACATAGAATCAACAAAAGAATTTGAAGAATTATCAACAAAAATAGAATATGACTATGGTATCATTCCCCAAGTATATACAAATGATTATGAAAAAGTTAATCCAAGTAATTTAGGAGTAAATTCTACAGAAACAAATCTATTTAAAGAAATAGATATTAAAGAGAAGAAATATGAATTATTAGCGGGTTCTTTACCATCTAATGAAAATGAAATAGTTTTAGTAGTTAATAGTGATAATCAAATAAACGATACTATTCTTTATTCGCTAGGAATTAAAGATAAAAAAATATTAATAGAAGATATTTCTAAAATTAAAAAGAGTAAGGGTTACAAAGTTGAGACCACATCATTTTCATATGACAAACTATTAAACCTATCATATAAATTAATATTAAATACTGACTATTATAAACTAGAAAATAATATTTATATTGATAATTCTAACAATCAAAACTATATGAAAAATATAATTAATAATGGAATTACTCTCAAAGTGGTGGGATTAGTTAAAGACAAAGAAAGTTCAGAAAGTTTTGTTGGATATACAAAGCAATTAACGGAAAAAGTAATTGAGATGAATAGCCAAACACAAATATATCAAGCTCAAATTAACAACAAAAATGTAAATGTATTAACCGGAGAAGAATTTGATGGCTTCTTAAACACATACGATGATGTTGCATCAAAACTTGCATTATATGAACTAGATGATCCATCAAGTATTAATATTTATCCCAAAGACTATGAATCAAAAGAAAAACTAGAGGATTTAATAACAAAATATAATGATGACAACAAGTTCACAGATTTAGAAATAACATACTCTGACATAATGAAAGGCGTAGTGGGAGGAATCACAAAAGTTGTTGATATTGTTTCGTATGTATTAATTGCTTTTGTTGCTATAAGTCTAATTGTATCTTCAATAATGATATCTATTATTACCTATATTAGTGTACTAGAAAGAACAAAAGAAATTGGAATATTAAGAGCGATTGGGGCATCAAAGAAAGATGTTAGAAGAGTATTTATAGCAGAAACAATTATTGAAGGAGCAATTGCCGGTATATTAGGAATTGTAGTTGCTCTGGCTTTATCAAATTTAATCAATGTAATATTAGTTGCAATATTTAAATTCGAAAGTATGGCTAAACTTCCTATAACTAGTGCCATAGTTTTAGTGTTATTAAGTATTATATTAAATGTTATTGCAGGTTACAAACCAGCAAGTATGGCTGCAAAAAAAGACCCAGTTGAATCACTAAGAATGGAATAAAATTTAATATTTATAATTGTATATGTTATAATATCAATATAGTTATAATAAAGGAGATAGAATATGGCAAAATTAGTAACTGGTATTTTATTTGGGTGTTTTGTGACGTTTTTTCATCATATGTTCTATGAAATGACTCATTCTCTTATGTTAATGGGGCCATTTAATCTTATATATGTATTTGATGCTATAGCCTTATATTTAATAATTAGTGGTGGAAAAACAGTAATACAAAATATAAAAACCGAAAAAAATGGTGTTCAATGTTACGGAGTGGTTAGGGAAATAAAAACAACTGATTTTGCTGTTAATGATAATCCAGAATATAAAGCAACTATTCAAATTGTGAATCCCGAAACAAACCAATTAGAGGATTTTGAAGAAGTTATAGGTTTTAACTACAAAAAATATTCTGTAAACTCTATCGTGCTATGTAAATATTATCAAGGAGATGTAAATATAATAAAAAAAATAGATATAAATGAAATCCCAGAAGAAACCAAAAAAAGGTTAATAATAATATCAAACTTTTCCAATTCGGAAAATGTAGTATTTAGCCCAGATGGAGAATATGTAACCATAGATGGCGTTAAATACAAGAAAAAATAATAAAAGGAGAATGTAACATGATAATAGCAGGAATAATAATGATAATATTCGTTTCTTTATCTATTCTTCCTTTTTGGTGGATACCCGAAAGCCATGGCATTTCATTAGTGTTTTTTGCGATTTTTACAATAACAGGAGGCCTCCTTATTTTTGCTGGAATAGCAGAAAAAAAATTAAAAAAGAATATAAATGAGCATGGGTTTAAATGTTATGGAATAGTTAAACGACTTATGCAAAATGGTGAATACAGTGGCGATAAAGAAGGTGGCAGCACTATAGTGCAGATTTTTAACCCTAACACAAACCAAATTGAGGATAAAAAAAATATAATTGATTATGGCGGACAAAAATCACCAACAAATACATATGTATTATGTAAATGTTATAAGGACAGTATAATGATTCAAGAAAATTTAGCCCCAATTGAAGTACCTGAGAATATTAGAGCTCTATTGATCCCTGCACCAAAGCGAAAATTTGAAAATTTAGAATTTAGTCAAGATGGTAATACTGTAACTATTGATGGTATTGAATACGAAAAGATTTCATAAAAGATGGTCAATCCATCTTTTTTAATTGGCATTTATGTGATAAAATACTAATGGATTATAAAGAAGGTGATATTATGAATACAAATATTAAATTTGATAAAAAAACCATTATTAATATTGTTTGCATAATAATATCTATATTGTTAGTTATAGGCCTTACCTTTGTTTTGTCAGGGTTTGCAATTACAAAATCGATTAATAATAATCTAAGCAACGAAAAAATAGAAAAAGCAATAGACAATTTTGATATACAAAAGGTAATAGATAGCGCTTCTTTTTATGATGAGGTAGACGATAACTCTATCACAAAACAATTAAATCTTAAAACTGATGATTATAAACAATTATTATCTAGATATAAGGAATCTGGATTAACGTTAGGCGAAGAAATTACAATAATGCTAAAAGAAAAATTATCAGTTTTTACTGATACATCTGAAATGAACACTTTAGAGGATGTTGCAAATTATATAATATATTCAGGACAATTTGAAGTATCTAGTGATGATGCCCAAATAAAATTTGAGGGAAATAAATTAGTTGGGAAGGATTCCAAAACTGCTAATGAAATATTATCTACAAATTATAAGGGACTAATAAAAATTATTAAAACATATGCTATTCAAGCAAACTCAATGGCGATGGTTTTTACCGGAAAAGCTATAAGCAATGTTCTAATTATTTTTGGAGTGTTGATAATCTTAGGTATGTTCGCTGCACAAAGAAGTTTTATAAAAACTTTCCCTTGGATTGCAGCAAGTTTTATAATAGCATCGCTTATTCTGCTTGCTATTTCAACAGCATTTAGTTTAGCAACTTCATCACTTGTAGTTATTCCGACAGTTTGGGAGTCAGCAAATCAATTGCTATTACCAATTACATCAGACTTAACAATGTTTACGATAGCATACTTTATTATTCCCCCAATACTAATAGGTTTAAGAATATATTTACCACATGTAATTGAGAATAAAGAAACAATATAAAAGGAAAAGGGCGTGTATTATGAAAAAAAATAAAGATTCAGGAAATATTCTTTTAGCGATAGTTTTATTTGTAATAGGCTATTTTGTCTTCTTTGGTGGTGAAGACAATAACAATTCAATAGAAAATAAACCCAGAAGAAATGATAATGCCTTTCATCTGTTATCTTCAGATGAAAATAGATTTGTAGATGAATCATTTAAAGCCTATGCTAAAAAGAATAAAATTGATTTGGAAATAACCCATATGGGTGATTTGGACATTGTTGAAGAATTAAATACCAATTCAGGTAAATATAATGGAGCATGGATATCTAACTCATTATGGTTATATATGCTAGATAATACCTCAATTTATTCTGAGTCATCTTCAATAAGTATTTCCCCAGTAGTCATGGGTATTAGAAAGAGTAAAGCAAAAGAACTTGGCTTAATTGATAGAAAAGTTACTAACGCTGATATACTAGAACTTATTAAAAACAAACAAATAAAGTATGTTATGCCAAATGTATTATCAACTAACACAGGAGCAACAGCATATCTAGGATTCCTAAATACACTTGCTGGATCTCCAGAGGTGTTAACTACAGAAATGCTAGATGATGATAGACTAGCAGAAAATCTAGTAAGTTTATTCTCTGGGGTAGAAAGAGTATCAGGTAGTGAAACATACCTTGAAGAAATGTTCAAAAACGACAAGAACTTTGAAGCAATCATCACCAGTGAATCATCAATTATTAATATTAACAAACAGTTAAATGGAGATGATAAGTTATATACAATTTACCCAGTTGACGGGGTTCCAATTAATGATTCAACATTCGCATATATCAAAGGCGATACTGATAAAAAAGACCAATACTTCGCTTTAAAGAAATATTTATTAGGTGAAGAAGGACAAAGGGAATTATTAAAAACTGGTAGAAGAACTTGGTATGGTGGTATTAATAAAAATGCTGATAAGAGCATATTTAATCCAGATGATGGTATAGATACCACAAGATATTTAACAGCGGTTAAATATCCATCTAAAAAGGTAATAAATAAGGCTATCACCCTTTACTTAGATGAATTTAGAAAACCGATTGATATTGTATTTTGCCTAGATTACTCAGGAAGTATGTATGGCGAAGGAATAGAAAGTCTAATTAATTCTATGGATTATTTGTTAGATAGTGAAAAATCTGCATCAGATAACTTACAGTTCTCAAGAAAAGATAAAATAACGGTAATACCATTTGAAACGAGAGCTAATAAGACTTGGGGACCATACTATGGAAATAATACAAGTGAATTAATTAACAAAATAAAGACTAATTCAGTTGGAGGATCAACAGCTTTATATGATGCAATACAAAACGCACTTGAATTATTAAAAAATGAAAGTGACGATTATAACAAAGTTGTTATTGCAATGACTGATGGTGCAGCCAATGTTGGAACATATCAAAATTTATCATATTATTATCGTAGAAATAATTTAAGAATTCCAGTTTATAGCATTACATTTGGTACTGCTGATGAAAGACAACTTCAAGAAATTGCAAATTTAACCAATGCTAAAATATTTGATGGAAAAGAAAATTTATTAGCAGCATTTAAAGAAGTTAGAAATTATAACTAGGAGGATATAGTATGGATAGTAAGAATATTCTGTCGGCAGCGGCAGGTGGAGTTTTCTTTGCAGTTCCTTACTTGGCACTATCTGTTCCCATTCTTCCATCATTATTAATTGGTGGTGGTGCCTTTGTCGCAGGCCAGTTGGTATTTGGAAAGAATGATAGCAAATTAAGAAAATTTAGTTATAGTTTATATGAACAAGTTGAGAATGCAAAAAAGCAAAATAAACATATTCTGGATATGACGAAAAAGATAGATACTCCGGAAGTAAAAAGATATATAATTAGCATAAATGATACTATTTATAAAATAATTAGTGCCATTGAAGCTGACCCTAAGAAACATAAAAAAGTTAAAAACTTCTTTGAATATTATCTACCAACAACAGTAAGTATAATTGATAGATATGATGTTATTGAAGATTTAAATTTAACTTCTAGTGATTCAAAAAAATTTATGGAATCTACGGATAAAATGATTAAAAATCTAGATGAAGCATATAAAAAGATGTTAAACAATGTATATGAATCAGAAATACTAGAAACCGGTATAGATTTAAAAGTATTTGATGCTATGATGCAATCAGATGGCATTAAAGTAAATAATACTGAAGAAAAGGAGAGTAAGTAATATGGACAAAAAACGAATTATAGGAATAGGCATATTTGTAGTTTTACTAGCAGCAATCGTTGGAATAAAATATTTCCTAGATCACAATCCTGCTAATCCAAACAATGTAGATTTATCTAAATTAACTACAGTATATGTTGCAACGGGTGGAGGAAAAGAAGACTTCCTTGCTGATGAAAGAGTAATTCAAATATTAAGAGATAAGTATAAACTTAATCCGGTATTTGATAACTGGAGTAATGGTAAAACAGTACTTTGGCCATTATATAGAGAATATGCTAAATATGGTAAACCAGATATAATTAAAAATATTGAAAATGGTAAAACATATTCATTACATAGTGAAGAAGTAACTCAATATGATGCATTATTTACATCAGACCAAAGATTCTATGACTATTACAAATTAAGACCAGATACAGCAGCAGGGGAAGCTGAAAGATTCTCAGTATTAGATGGAGGATTAACTCTTAATACACCAATTGTAATTTATAGTTGGAAAGAAGTAGTTGCTTCATTACAAAAAGAAGGAATAGTTACTCAAGACGCTGATGGTGTTTATTACATAAGTGATATGAATAAATTAATTGATTATATTCTAGACGGAAAGAAGTGGCAAGATATAAGCCTACCAGATTTATATGGTAACCTTAATATAGCTTCCACAGATCCTGTAACATCAAGTCCAGGAGCAACATACTATGGATTATTACTTTCAATCCTTGGAGAAAATCAAATAACAGATTCAAGTATTAAAGAAAACTTACCAAAATTAAAAGAATTCTATATTAAATCAGGATATATGAATAATACTCCTGCAGATTTATTCCAATCATATTTAATGACAGGAATGGGTGGAAAACCTATGATTGTTGATTATGAAAAAAGTATAATAGAATTTGCAAATGAGCAACCTGATAAGTTTGCTCAAGTAAAAGATGATATAATAATATTGTATCCAAAACCTACAATTTGGAATTCACACTGTTATGCAGCGTTTACTGAAAATGGTAAAAAACTATATGATGCATTTAATGATAGTGAAATTCAACAAATAGCATGGGAAAAATATGGATTTAGAACTGGCGTTACTGGTGGAAAATACGATGTATCATCATTTGGAATTGCAATTCCACAAAAGATTACAAGCACAGTAACAAGTTTAAAGATGGATTATTATAATCAACTAATTGATTATCTTAAATAGAGAAAGGAAGAAGGAAAAATGGCAAATTTAGAAATCAAAGTAGAAGATAAGAAAATGGATGAAAGCATTGTTACGGAATTAACAACAAGTAAGGAAGTAACTGATGCAAAAATTGAAAAATCATTGAATTATGATGAATTAACAGAAGCTGAAAAGAAAGCAGTAGATGAATTTAATTCGAAAATTGATATTTATGATTCAACACAAATATTACAATTTGGTGCAGCTGCTCAAGACAAAATCAGTAGATTCTCTGATACAGTATTAGAGAATGTTAAAACAAAACAAACTGGTGATGCTGGTGATTTATTAGCAGAATTAGTTGCGGAAATCAAAACATTTGATAGTGTTGCAACACCACCAAAAACAGGTATTTCAAAATTATTCTATAGTGCTAAGAAAGAATTCAATAAAATTTTAGCTAGCTATGGTAAAGTTGAAAAGAACATTGACACTATTGAGGGTGGATTAGAAAAGAATAAAATCCAACTTTTAACAGATGTTAATATGTTTGATACAATGTATGAAAAGAACTTAGAATATTTTAAAGAAGTTTCTTTATACATTATCGCTGGTGAAAGAAAATTAAAAGAATTAAAGGAAGTTACTTTACCAGAATTAACAAAGAAAGCTAAAGAATCAGGAGAACAAATTGATGTTCAAAAAGTAAATGACTTAGAAGCACAAATTAATAGATTTGAAAAGAAGATATATGATTTAAAAACTACAAGAATTATATCTATTCAAATGGCACCACAAATTAGATTGTTACAAAATGCTGATGCAGAATTAGTTGAAAAGATTCAAAGTTCAATTACAAATACAATTCCTCTTTGGAAAAACCAAATGGTACTTGCTTTAGGTATTACTAATACTCAAAGAGCATTAAAGAATCAACAAGCAGTATCTAAATTAACAAATGATATGCTAAAGAAGAATAGTGAAACATTAAAACAAGGATCAATCAATATTGCTCAGGAATCTGAAAAAGCTATTATCGATATTGAAACTCTTAGAAAGACAAATAAAGATATCGTTGATACTTTAGAATCTGTAATTAAGATTCATGAAGAAGGAAGAGCTAAACGTGTTGAAGCTGAAAAAGAATTAGTTGCAATTGAAAAAGAACTAAAAGATAAAATGTTAGAACTAAAAGTTGAAAAGTAAAGCATAAAATATGCTTTATTTTTGAATTAAGGGAGGCTTATTATGCAAAGATATGATTTAAATGATGTATATAAGGATTTTTTTGAAGCAACCTTAGATATAAATGATTTTCTAAACAAACAGGAAAAAGGTGAGGTAACAACTATAGCTACAGAAACAGTTCCTGAAGAAAAAATGGACTATAATGACGAAGTAGACAAACTATACTTAGATGAGGCTTCAAAAACTTTATTAAAGAAAATAATCAAGTATATGGAGTCATACCATGCAAAAGAAGTAGATAATTATATCAACTTCAATATTAAAGTTAATAACGAATATATTTCTAAAGATGTTGCGGAATTATTAAGTAAAGCAGTAAAAAATTATCATTATATAGATAATAGTACAGTAAGTGTTAATTCATTAATTAAAATAGATGAAATAGATAAACTAATAAAACTATATAAAGAAGATGGAATTATTGTATTTAATGATTTAGACGGCATCAATATGCATGATGATAACTTCAAAAAGAAATTTGTATATTACATGATGGAAGGTTTAGAAAAAAGAATTACAATTGTCGCTGATAAAGAAGATAGATTAAAATTATTCTTCCAATTAGATGATGAATTAAACAATAGATTCTTATTTGAATTAAAGTATGAAAAACCAGAATTAAACGACGTTTATCAAAGAGTATTAGATTCAACTAATAATCTTAATTTAGAAGATGAATTTAAAGTTAAATTATTGGATTACATAACAGAAACTTATCCAAAATCTACAAAAGATCCACTTGATTATATAAACATCTTAATTAATCATATTTCATTTAATAAAGACGTTCCTGAATTAGAAAAATTAAAACCAATTGATGAAATATTTAAGGATTTAAATGAATTAGTTGGATTAGAAAAAGTTAAGAAATCATTAAAAGACCTTGTGGATTTAATTTCATTAAAAAATAAAACAAAGGATGAATTAAAACTAGGAAATATAAATTTACATATGGTATTCTTAGGAAATCCCGGAACAGGTAAAACTACAGTAGCTAGAATGATATGCGGAATTCTATATGATTTAAAATATATTAGGCAAAATAAATTAATTGAAGTTAGTTCAAAAGATTTAGTTGCTGAATATGTTGGACAAACAGCCCCAAAAACAATGAGTGTTGTAGATAGAGCAATGGGTGGAGTATTATTCATTGATGAAGCATATGCATTACAAGATAAAAAAGGCGATAACCAATATAATGCAGAAGCAATAGCAACGCTAATTAAGGCGATGGAAGATTATCGTGACGATTTAGTAGTAATTTTTGCTGGATATACTAAAGAAATGCAAGACTTCCTAGATTCAAACTCTGGAATAGTATCTAGAATAGGATATACATTAGAGTTTGATGATTATACTAAAGAAGAATTAAGTCAAATATTCCTTGGAATGGTAAAAAAGGCAGGATTTGAATGCAATGATGATGCATTAAAAGAATTCGAAAAGCTAGTAGATCAATATAAAGATACCAAGAATTTCGGTAATGCAAGATTTGCTAGAAATGTATATGAAAAGACTGTTATCAAGCATGCTACAAATACTAAAAATGCCAAGAAAAAGTCTATTTTAAAGACAATTACCAAGAATGATATCGATTATTAAGAGTCAAATACAAACAAATATTTGACTTTTTTTATTAAATGTGCTAGAATGTACGTATATTCAAAGGGGGAATTGGATATGTGTGGTAAAATTAATAAAAGAATAGCATCATTTTTATTAGGTGCAGTAATGTGTATTAATAGTGGTGCTGCTTTAGCAGAAATAACAAATGTTGATGCAGATGCATCAATTACAGCTAGTAAAGTTAATTTTAGATTAGGACCAGGAACTGATTATCAAGCGATTGGTAGATTCAATAGAGGTGATTCCGTTAGAGTTATCTTTAATGATGGTGATTGGGACTTCATATCTTGTAATGGTCAACTAGGATACGTTTCTCACGAATTTCTTACTCAAACATACGGAAATGTTCTTCCTGAACACTGTTATGTTGAAGATAAGGATGTAGTTGTTACTACAGACGTATTAAATTATAGAAGTCAACCTGTTAAAAGCAATGAAACAAAACTTGGTACTTTACCTTCAGGTTATGAAATAGAAACTATTGCTCAAGTAGATGACCAATGGTATTTAGTTAGATATGATGGACAATTCGTATATATAAGTAAAGAATTTACAAGATCATTAAGAAGTGCAGTTCAATCATATTATCCTGATGCTGAGAACATCGAAATATTCTGCATGGGTGCTGTAAAACGCGACACATCGTTTACAACTAGCACAGGAAGAACTGTTGCCATTTCTTATCCACATGTTGTTAATATATTAAGACAAGAGAATGATTACTATTTAATATCTTATGACGGTAGCGTTGGATATGTTGCTAAAAGAGATATTGAAAAATTAAAGGGAAGATTTGTTGTTGTTGATAAAAGCGATCAAAGATTTAATTTTTACTGTAATACACAAATGTTAATAAATTCAAAAGCTTCGACAGGAAAAAGGGGATATGAGACTCCTGAAGGAATGTGGTATATAGATACAGCTGAAAGGGATCGTACTTTTACCAAAGCTGGTGTAACAGTAGACTATGCGTTCCACTATGATGGAAACTACTTCGCACATACTTATAACCAACCAGAATCCGATTTTGGTAAACCTCAATCACATGGTTGTACGCGTATACCAACAGCAACAGGTGCAAGATTCTATGATTATATGGATTCTAATCACGATGGTGTAATAGATAATAAAGTAAGAATAATAATTCAAAAGTAATTATTATTTTTTTTATGCCTTCTTTTTGCAAGGAAATAATAAAAGACATTTGTATATATATTTTTGAAAGGAGGTGAATAGATGAGCTTTCTAAAAAAATATAGGATGCATATTATATGTTTGTTTTTATTTCTAATTATAGGTACTCAACTAATACTAATAATTCATTTATATTCAAATAATAATTATGTTGAGAAAGAAATATCAGGGATAACAGAATATGCTAATGCCCCTGATACAAAGCAGGATGAAACTGAAGAAGAAATTAAACTAATAAATATAGATGTAAAAGGAGCAGTAAAAAAACCAGGGGTTTATTCCTTAGAACTTGGTAAACTAGTAACCGATGCCATAAAAGCTGCGGGAGGATTTAAAAGTACAGCATACACATTAAATATAAACCTTAGCAAAGAATTAAAAAATGAAATGGTTATTTATGTAGCAACAAAAACTGAATTCAAAAAATCGCTCGAATCATTAAAAAACACATATTGTTCAAAAGACAATAAAGACAAAATAATCGAGCAACAGGTGACAGACACTATGATAGTAGATACCACAGTTCAAAATGATGCTGCCGTGGATAGTCCACAAGAAGAAGTTGAAGGATTGATTATAGAGCAAGACTTTTGTGAAGAAAAAAATAATGATTTAATAAATATCAATACAGCATCCAAAGAGGAGTTAATGACCTTATCTGGAGTGGGAGAATCTAAAGCTAATAGCATTATTGAATATAGAGAACAAAAAGGTTTGTTTGAAAGAATTAATGATATTACTAATGTAAGTGGAATAGGAGAGGCAATGTATGAGAAGATTAAAGATCATATTACAGTCTAATCTTTTATATTACTTACTAGTTATTTTTATTGTTCTTTATTGCGTACTAAAAACTGTGATAATAAAATATGAATCTATATATAACGAATCTGAAGAAGTTTTCGAAGGGAAAGTAACAAATATAATCATTAAAGAGGAATATACAAGCTTTATTCTAAAATCGAAAGAGAAAATTAAGGTATATTCTTATGATCCTATTGATATAGAGAATGGGGATATAGTAAAAGTAACAGGAAGTTTAAAAGAACCTATTAATAATACTATTCCTAACAACTTTAATAACAAAAAATACTTATATAATAATCATATTTTTTACACAATGAATTTAAAAACCATAGAAGTAATAAAAGAAGCAAGTTTCTTTTATAAAATAAAAAATTATTTATTTAATAGATGCAATTATAATGAAAAAATGAGTGGCTATTTAAAATTATTTATATTTGGTAATAAAAATGATCTTGATGAAAATTATTATGAATTATTTAAAAAGAATGGTATAGTTCACCTGATTGCTATATCGGGAATGCATATAAGTTTATTGGTATTACTTCTAAGAGGATTATTCTTTTTTCTAAGGGAAACTCCTCGTTTTTTTATAATAAGCTTTATTCTATTCTTCTATGCGTTTTTAACGGGATTCAGTATATCCGTAATTAGAGCAGTATTAAGTTATATTTTTCATTACATAAATGATAAATGTTATTTAAAACTAAACAGTATTCAAATATTAATAATTATTCTATTTTTTATATTGCTAATAAACCCGTGGAACATTTATTCACTGGCATTTAAATATTCATTTATTATTTCATTTGGAATAAACGCCTCTCGTAAGTACATTAGGGGTAACTATTTAAGAAAAATAACTATCATAAGTCTAATTGCTTTATTATATAGTCTTCCTATAAATATCAATTTAAATTATCAACTTGATATTCTAAGCATACTTAAAAACATTGTAATGGTACCATATGTAACTTTTATACTATATCCAGCTTGTTTATTATCATATATATTTTTACCATTAAGTCGCATTACAATAATATTTGCAAATATATTTCTTTTTCTAAATAATTTATTAATTAACGTTTCCTTAAACATAATAATCCCCAAAATGCCAATTTTTATAGTTGCTTTATATTACATTTTTTTAATTCTCTTTTCTAAACGAAATTATAAATTCATTATCATAAATATTATTATTCTACTAATAAACATTTTACTTCCATATCTAGATAATTCATTTTACTATATTGCAGCAGATGTTGGACAAGGAGATGAAAACATATTAATATATCCTCATAAATCAAAAGTCATATTAATCGATTGTGGGGGAATATATAATAAAAACATTTATGAAAAAACTATTACTTATTTACATAGTATGGGAATAGCAAGAATAGATGTTTTAATTATTACTCATGGAGATTACGACCATATGGGAGATGCAATAAATCTTATAGATAATTTTAAAGTTGAGAAAGTAATATTCAATTGTGGATCATACAATAACCTTGAAAAAGAATTAATTAAAGTATTAGATAAAAAGAAAATAAAGTATTATTCATGTATTAAAGAATTAAATATGAATAATAACAAATTATATT
>JAEEKZ010000008.1 GCA_016288635.1 Caryophanales bacterium | reverse complement strand
TTTTGAAACAACAGGAGAAATTAAAGAAGCAGGCGGAGATGGTTACTTAGCAAATATAACTGGTTTAGAAAAGTATAGTGATGCATATCAAGCATTAGATGTTATAGATGCTTATGTGAAGAATAATGGTGGAACTTGTGAGAGAAGTGAAGCTAAACCAGTAGAAAATGAATGATCGTCATATTAAGAACAAAAAAACTCTAACTACAAAGTTAGAGTTTTAATATTTCTAAATGGCAGGGGCGGAGAGAATCGAACTCCCATCTAAAGTTTTGGAGACTCCTATGCTACCATTGTACCACGCCCCTAAAGACAAAGTTATTTTATCATATATTTAATAAAAGTAAAATCTTTTTTATTTATTTTATTTTTATTATATAATATAGATGAATATGGAGGATAATATGATTAAATTTGAAACAGACTCAAGAAAAATACAAAAAGGCCAAACATTTGTAGCCATAAAGGGTTTTACAGTTGATGGCCATAACTATATAAATAAAGCAATCGAAAATGGAGCAACAGAAATAATTGCAGAACATGAAGTTGAAGCAAGTGTCCCTGTTATAGTTGTTGAAAACTCCGAAAAATATTTAAGGGAACAATTAGTTAAGTTATATGGAGAGAAGTTAAATAAACTTAAAATAATAGGCTTAACTGGAACAAATGGTAAAACAACAACTTGTTATTTAACATATCAATTATTAAATATGTTAGGTGAAAAAACCGCCTATATGGGAACGATTGGATTCTATTATAATGATGTAAAAATCACATTAGAGAATACCACACCAGACACATTAACAATTTACAAATTATTATCTGAAGCCATGGACGCAGGCATTACTACAGTTGTGATGGAAGTAAGTAGTCACTCACTAGCATATGATAGGCTACATGGTTTACATATAGATGTAGCAGGCTTTACTAACTTAACTGAAGATCATCTAGACTATCACAAAACAATGGAAAACTATTTAGAATGTAAATTGAAAATAACTGATTTATTAGTTAAAGATGGAATGATGATAGTTAATGCGGATGATCCATATTCTAATAGATTTACTGAAAGAGTGACAAATTACAAGACTATTGGCTATGAAGGTGATTATAAAATACTTGATTACAAGTCTACTCCTAGTGAAACAAAAATTAAGTTTAGCTATGGTAATAAAGAGTATAGTGTAAACATTAACTTGACAAGTAAGTTTAATGTATACAACTATTTGACATGCTTAGCATTTGCAAATAGTCTAGGATACAGCGTTGAACAAATAATTGAATTGTCTGATAAATTAAGAGCACCAAAAGGAAGATGCGAAACCATAAAGGCAAATGATGGATATGCAGTAGTTGACTATGCACATACACCAGATGCTGTTGAGAAGGTTATTACAGCTTATAATGCGTTAAAAACAGCAAGAGTAATTACTATTGTTGGTTGCGGAGGAGATAGAGACCCGTTAAAAAGGCCTATCATGGGAGATATAGCTACAAGACTAAGTGATTATACAATCTTAACAAGTGATAATCCTCGTACAGAAGACCCACAAAAAATAATGGATGATATTCTAAAAGGCGTTAAAACGGATAACTATGAAGTTATTTTGGATAGACAGGAAGCCATAAAAAAAGGCGTAGAGATGTTACAAAAAGATGACATTCTATTAGTTTTAGGAAAAGGCCATGAAGATTATCAAATAATCGGTCACGAAAAACATCATATGGATGATCTAGAAGAAATAAAAAAATGGATAAAGTAAAAAAGAAAATATCAATTTTCTTTTTTTTATGTTATTATAGAAAACGTATTAATTACTAGGTGGGTTTTTATGAATGAGATTGAAGAAAAAACTGAATTGGAAATAATGGGTGAGCAAGCTCTTAAAGATATTCAAAATATGATTGAACCAAAATGGAATATTCCTCATCGTGGAAATGCAGATGGACCTTTAAATTTACAATTAATAAATGTAAGGAGTCTTTATAAATTGAGTAAGGTTCGTCGAGATATGGGCTATGATGAAGATACCAGTTTATCTGAATCAGGACCAAACTATGCTACGCTATGCGATAGTTATAAGAAAGCATATGATAATTTCTTTAAAGATCTCATATTTTTAAAAAACTTTTTAACAATACCATATGGTCAAATAGATATAGAAAACTATATAAATGGATTTAGTAATGATGAACTAAGAACGAAAAATTTCAAAGCTATTATACATAACTTACTCGTAAGAATAGATATGCTAGCTTTAAATTTGAATTTAATGGATCAAATATACAGAGTTCATGTTTTAGCAAATACAAGGGGAAAGAAGACTAGAGAAAGAAAAGGAAAGAAATCACCAAAATGTGATAAATAATAGTCTTCTTTTTTGTTTAAAAAAGGAAATTAATATAAAAACTATAATAAGATGATAAAGGTAAAATAATCACAAGTTGTCAACGCAACATTTTGAAAAATATTGTTTCAAATAATTTACTATTTTATATTTATCATGCTAAAATATTTTAAGAGGAGAGTGGTTTATAAATGAATATTAGTCTTTTGCCGGCAGATAAATATTTAGTAGTTAATAAAACGATATTAACGGAATATGATAAAAAGATTATTATTGCCTTTTATGAACCAATCATGGGTGCAATGCCCACTAGTTTATACTTTTCATTATGGAATGATCTAGATCAAAACGAGTTATTTAGCCATAAATTAAATCATCATCATTTAATGAGCGTATTAAAGTGCGATTTAAAGGCCATTAAAAAAGCTAGAGAATCTCTAGAGGCTTTAGGGCTATTAAAGTCATTTGTTAAAGAAGGAGACGTAAATGAGTATATTTATGAATTATTCTCTCCGCTTAGTCCATCAGAATTCTTTGCTCATCCATTACTGAATATCATTTTATATAGCAATGTTGGGTTTGAAGAATATGATAGATTAAAAACTTTATATCAAAAAGTTAAAGTTGATACCAAAGAATATGAAGAAATAACCAAAAATATTGATGAAGTATATGAAACTGGTAAATATAATATAAATATTAGTAATGAAGACAATCTTTCTGAAAGAACAACTAATAGTTTATCTGTTAAAGAAAGAATAGATTTTGATTTGCTAATATCATCAATACCCAAAGGGGTTATTAATGAAAAAACTTTTACTAAGAAAACTAAGGAGTTAATCAATATGATAGCCTTTACATATAACATAGACACCTCAAAAATGGTGGAAATTGTAAGAGGCTCATTAAACGAATTTGGAATGATTGATAAAAATTTACTAAGGATAACAGCAAGAAAGATATATCAATTCGATAATAACTCATTACCAACATTAATATATAGAACACAACCGGAATTTTTAAAAACGCCATCTGGAGATAATTCAATGCGCGGAAAAATAATTGCCATGTTTGAAAACACCTCTCCAATAGACTTTTTAAGAAATAAAAATAGGGGTATTAATCCTACAAAAGGTGAAGTAAAATTAATAGACAGTTTATTGCATGATATGGAATTGCAGCCAGCAGTAGTTAACGTATTAATAGATTATGTTCTTAGAAAGAACAACAATAGTTTAAATAGCAGTTATGTTGAAACTATTGCTGCTCAATGGAAAAGAGCAAATATTAAGACCGCATCTGAAGCTATGGAGTTTGCAGAAAAAGAGCATAAGAAATTAAGCAAGAAAACAGCAAAAAGCGAAACAAGTACTACAAGGAAAACAATATCTAAAGAACCTATATGGTTTAATGATAAGATAGAAAAGAACGAAATAACTTCTGAGGAAGAGGAAGAATTAAAAGAGTTGTTGAAGGAGTTTAACTAATGGAAAAAATAGAATTAACAAATAGAGAAAAAGTTGATAAGTCTTTAAACGACAATTATAAAGCAGCTTTAAAAGATGAAGATTTTAAAGCATTAGTAACTAAACTCAAATTAGATGAATCAACAGCTAAAAAACATACATCTAAACTACAAGATACGGTTGCAGAATTGTTTAACTGTAAAAAGTGTAAAGGAATATACGGCTGCTGCAATGCAGTTGAAGGCCACGTTTATTATCCAAAAATGATAGAAGGGAAATTAAACTTTGTTTATATTCCATGTAGATATCAAAAGAAACATGAACAAGAAATGCAAAATAAATTAACGGGCGAAAAAATTATTGAAAATGCTAGAATGAAAGATGTTGATTTAACAGACAAGAATAGAGTCCCATTAATAAAATGGTTAAAAAAATTCTATGATGAATATGATAAGAGTAAGAATTTAAAAGGATTATATTTACACGGAAGTTTTGGATCTGGTAAAACTTTCTTAATATCCGCTATATTTAATGAACTAGCAGAAAAAAAGAAAGCAAGTACAGAAATAGTATATTTTCCAGAACTGTTGAGGAGTATAAAAGAAGACTTTTCAATCATGGAAGAAAAGATTGACTATTTAAAAAATGTAGACATATTACTTATAGATGATATTGGAGCTGAAAATGTTACTAACTGGGGAAGGGATGAAATATTAGGAACCATTCTACAATATAGAATGAATGCAGTGCTACCAACATTTTTTACATCTAATTTGACAATTGATGAATTAGAACACCATTTAAGCATAACAAAGAATGATGAAGATAGGGTAAAGGCTAGAAGAATAATAGAAAGAATAAAACAATTGACTAGTGATTTAGAGCTAATAAGTATAAATAGAAGAAATTAAAACAAATGTTCGTATTTTTGTTGACAACTAGATTTTAGTTTGTTACAATTATTATGTAGTAAAGATACACGGAGGAAATATGAAAGACAAAAAGAACAAAGATAAAGATTTAGAACAGGTTCTAGCCGATATTAAAAAACAATTTGGCGAAGAAGCTATTATGAAGTTGGGATCAACCGAACATACTAAGATTGATGTTACATCTAGTGGTTCACTCGCTCTAGATATTGCTCTAGGGGCAGGAGGATTCCCAAAGGGAAGAATAATTGAAATATTTGGACCAGAATCAAGTGGTAAAACAACAATTGCACTCGAAGCTATTGCATCAGTACAAAAGAATGGCGGAAGAGCTGCATTTATAGATGCAGAGCATGCTTTAGACCCTGTTTATGCCGCTAATTTGGGTGTTAATATAGATGAATTATTATTATCACAACCAGATACTGGTGAACAAGCGTTAGAAATTTGCGAAGCATTAGTAAGAAGCGGAGCTATTTCAATTATAGTAATTGACTCAGTTGCTGCTTTAGTTCCACAAGCTGAAATAGATGGTGAAATGGGTGATTCTCATGTAGGATTACAAGCAAGACTAATGTCTCAAGCATTAAGAAAACTATCTGGTATTATGAATAAAACTAATACTACTGCAATTTTCATTAATCAATTAAGAGAAAAAGTTGGAATTATGTTTGGAAACCCAGAAACAACACCTGGTGGAAGAGCATTAAAATTCTATTCAAGCGTAAGATTAGATATAAGGCGTGGAGAACAAATCAAAAATGGTGACCAAGTAATTGGAAGCAAAACGAATATTAAAGTTGTTAAAAACAAAGTTGCTCCACCATTTAAAACAGCATCAGTTGATATTATGTATGGTGAAGGAATCTCAAGAATGGGCGAATTAGTAGATATTGCTGCTGATTTAGCTATCATTGACAAAAGTGGAGCATGGTATTCATATAATGGCGAAAAAATTGGCCAAGGAAAAGAAAATACTAAACTTTACTTAAAAGATCATCCAGAGATGGCTGAAGAAATAGAAAACAAGATTCGCAGTCATTATGGATTCGATACAAGCAAATAATCAATAAAAGCGCATAGTTGCAAGTATTCTTGCAACTTTTTTAATTGTTAAAAACTATTAAGTTTGCTATACTTAAAAAGGTGAGACAAATATGTTTGAATACATGGGAGATCGCATAAGTAACGCGATTAAGAATATAAAAGGCATGGGAACGATAACTGAAAGCAATATTCAGGATGCTATGCGTGAAATTAGACTAGCTTTACTAGAGGCTGACGTTAACTATGAAGTAGTTAAAGAATTTGTTAATAATGTTAAAGAAAAAGCATTAGGTTTAGAAGTACAAAATAAAGTAAAACCAGAAGAGTTATTTATAAAATTGGTTAAAGACGAATTAGTTAGTCTGCTAGGTGGAGATTATGTGCCATTAGAAACCACAAAAAATCCAACAATAATCATGTTAGTGGGTCTTCAAGGAAGCGGTAAAACTACTACTTGTGCCAAAATAGCTAATTTTGTAAGAAAGAAAAACAATAAAAAACCAATGTTTATTGCTGGAGACATATATAGACCAGCCGCTATAGCTCAGTTAGAGACTTTAGCAAAAAGCCTAAATATGCCAATATATAAAGAAGAAGACAATAAAGATGTTGTGGAAATCGTTAATAATGGTATTAATTATGCAAAAGAACAAGGCTGTGATTTTATAATTATAGATACTGCAGGACGTTTAGAAATAGATGAAATGCTAATGAATGAGCTTGCAGATATTGATGCTGCAGTACATCCTCATGAAAAATTACTAGTAATAGACGCCATGATGGGTCAAGATGCCATTAATGTTATAAAAGGATTTAACGAAAAACTTGAATTAACAGGCGCTGTATTAACTAAACTTGATGGTAATACCAAAGGTGGTGTTGCCTTATCAGTTAGACATTTAACAAATGTACCTATTAAATTTGCTGGTGATTCCGAAAAAATTGATGGTTTATCAGCATTTTATCCAGAAAGAATGGCTGAAAGAATCCTAGATATGGGAGATATTTGGTCTATAGCCAGTAAAGTTGAAGAGGTAATTAACCAGGAAGATGCCAAAAACCAAGCTAAAAGAATGAAAAGTGGTAAATTTGATCTTGATGACTTCTTATCAACATTAAGACAAATCAAAAAACTTGGGCCTCTAGAAAACATTCTAAAGATGTTACCGGGAGCTAGACAAATGGGATTGAACAATGTTGATATTAATCCCAAGGATATGGCTCATATTGAAGCAATACTATCTTCTATGACAGTATATGAAAGAAAACACCCAGAAGTGTTAAAGTCAGATAGAAAAAAACGTATAGCCATGGGAAGCGGTAGAAGCGTTGAAGAAGTAAATAAGCTTCTAAATCAATTCGAAGAAATGAAAAAAATGATGAAAATGATGGCAAACGGCAACTTCAAAATGCCGTTTTAGATGCGAAAATCATAGCTAAGGATTTTAATGAAAAATCCTTTTTTTATGCCGAAAAATGCCATTTTTAGTCCAAAAATGGCAAAAAAGTGATAAACAAACAAATATTTGCATGAAAACCTATTGACAACCATAATGGTTTGTGATAGAGTAGGCGGCAATTAAAGGAGATTTAGATTATTTAGGGGGTATAATTATGGATAATTTAAAAAGAATGGAAAAGGAAAGGGAACAAAGAATAAGACTCCTTAATGATGAAGGTAATAAATTAGTACACGAAGCATTAAGAAGAGGATTAAGTTTGGGACTTGCCCTTACTACAGCATTTACTGCTGGTGGTTTAAAAGTAACAAACAACGCTGGAAAAGATGGAAAACCTAGATATGGAATCGAATGGATGGCATCAGCTAAAGCAGATGCTATTAGCAATATCGATCCTGCTATTATGGCAGAAGCTGAAAGACAAGCTCAAGAAACATTTGACTATTTAACATCAACAAATGCTATTAACTTCACAACTGGTAAAGCTTACACATATGATGAAGTATTAGACAGAATATTAATGATGAATGGTTTATATATACCAGCTTCTACAGAAGATGCATATGCAATTCCAGTAGAACTTACAAACTTTGCTTGTTGCCCATTAAATGCTCCATCAACATTATTAACAGTTAATTATATGGCAGATAGTGATGCAATTAGTAAAGATCAAGTTGAGGCTGCAGTTGCAGCAGCACCAATTCCGAATTGGGCTAAATTATTACTAGTAGGTAACAATTATTGCAGACCATATTTAGAATGGCTAGGTGCAAAAGTCCAAAGAATGTATTCTACAACAGATAAAGCTGAATTCATTTCTCTTTACAATGAGATTACTGATTCATTAGTAGCAATCTTCTATAGAGATGGATTTGAATTAAATGGCGTAGTTTACAGAGATATCGATTTTGCAAATCAAAGCAATATAGGCGCTGGTAATGTATTACAATTCTTAGGATTCACTTACCAACCAGGTTATGTAGAAGGCGTTAAAACAGAATATGATTCAACAAGTGTTCTTTCAGGACCTGCAACAGTTTATATTGAAACAGTTCATCAAAACTTTGGTGGAAACTGTGACGCAAACGAATTTATGGGTGCATATGAACATGATGCATCTGGACAATTAGTTCCAAGACAAGGAGATAATTTCGGAACTAGAGTAAATATTAATACAATTAATGCGGCACAAACAAACGCAATGTTAGAACAATTAGGAAGATAATCGTTATAGGGGGGATATTTTATGGTAACTAATAATAGAGATTCATTTGGTAGAAGAGTTTTATCATTTGTTGTTTCATTTATTATTATTGTATTACTTGCAATGTTGTTAGCTTGGACTTATAACAAGTTCAAAACAAATGCAAATAATAATAACCAAAATAATAGCGGTGATGTTGTTGATAACAATGGATCAAATAACAACGGATCAAACAACAACGGATCAAGCAATAATGGTTCAAATAATAATGGATCAAGCAATAATGGATCAAACAATAATGGATCAAATAATAATGGATCAAATAATAATGGATCAAATAACAATGGTTCAAACAATAACGGATCAAACAACAACGGTTCAAATGGAAGCGCTGTAGTATATGATTCAAAATATATTGAAAATATTAATGCAATGAAAGCTGTAGCTAAAAGCTATTATACAGTTGACAGACTTCCTGAAAATGTTGGGGATACAAAATCATTAACATTATCAGAAATGGTTGAAAAGAAATTAATATTTAGATTTGCAGACAAAAACAACAATTATTGTGATGAAGAAACTAGTAAAGTAGTAATTACTAAAAATAGTAATACAAACTACTTAATGAGAGTCGAACTTAATTGTGGCGATCAAAAAGACTATATTCTAGAAACAATTGGCTGTTATGACGTATGTGCATACGGAAATTGCAAACCACAAAATGAAACAAAATATATTACATACTATAGATTTAAAAAAGCTGTTGAAACTGAAAAAGTAAAATACACTTGTCCAAGTGGATATACTTTAAAAGGTTCAGCATGTGTTAAGACAGAAGTTATAGACACTGTAAATGCTACTCCAGTTTATTCAGGAGATAAAGTTATAACAGTGGATGCTAAATATAATAGTACAGGATCATATGTATTAACTGCTGATGCTATTAAAACTATCGCAGGATATACAAATAAATGTCCAGATGGATATAAATATGAAAATGGTCTATGTAAGAAAACTATAGATGCTACATTCGTACCAGGAACAAGCGCATATGTTTGTCCAGAAGGTGGAGAATTAGTAGGAACTAAATGTGTTATTACAAAAGCAGCTGCTTCAACAATTAAATATAGTTGTCCAAGTGGATACACTTTAAATGGAACAACATGTACTAAGAATGAAGAAGTAGACGCAACAAAGACAGTATCATATAGTTGCCCAAGTGGATATACATTAGATGGAACAAAATGTAAGAGAACACTTACACAAGATGCGACAGAAAATGTAAAATATAGTTGTCCAAGTGGATATACATTAAGCGGAACAAAATGTTCTAAAACAACAACAATTGATGCAACAGAGAATGTAAAATACTCTTGTGAATCAGGTTGGACATTAAACGGAACAAAATGTTCTAAGACAACAACAATTGATGCAACAGAGAATGTAAAATACTCTTGTGAATCAGGTTGGACATTAAGCGGAACAAATTGTACAAAAACAACAACAATTGATGCAACAGAGAATGTAAAATACTCTTGTGAATCAGGTTGGACATTAAGTGGAACAAAATGTACAAAAACAATAGACGCTACATCATCAACAAGTTATGGTTCATGGATTAACCAAGGAACTAGATACTATCAAAGCTCAACAAAAGCATACACAGGAACAACTTCTAAGTTAGTTTACGGTGGAGCTATTTCTGGTGCAGCATGTGGTTCTCCTTGTGGAAACTCTGGTATCTGGTATAAATATACATATTATACAAGATCTGCTACACAAGTATATACATGTCCAGATGGTTATTCATTAAGCGGAACAAAATGTGTAACAACTAAAAATGCAACAAAGACAGTAACATATACATGTCCAAGTGGATATACAAAAAATGATAAAAAATGTACAAAAACAGATACAAAAGCTGCAACAAAGACAGTAACATATACATGTCCAAGTGGATATACACTAAGCGGTAAGAAATGTTCTAAGACAGATATAAAAGACGCAACAAAGACAACAACATATACATGTCCAAGTGGATATACACTAAGCGGAAAGAAATGTTCTAAGACAGATACAAAAGATGCAACAAAGACAGTAACATATACTTGCCCAAGTGGATATACATTAAGCGGAACAAAATGTTCTAAGACAGAAAGCGTTAATGCTACAGAGACAACTACTTACAAGTGTCCAAGTGGATACTCACTAAGTGGAACAAAATGTAAGAGAACATTAACTCAAGCTGCAACTGTAACAACAATTTATAGTTGTGAAGCTGGATATACATTAAATGATACAAAATGTACTAGAACATATGATGCAACAAAGATTGAGGGAACTGGATACTATACATGTCCAACAGGATATAATCTTGATGGAAAGAAATGTGTAGCAACAGCTACTCCAACAGTGATCATTAATTATACATATAGTTGTCCATCAGGATACAAACAAAGTGGTTCTGGTGAAAACACTAAATGTACTAAGACTGTAGAAGGAACAAAACATTATTATTGTGCTGATTCTTCATACAAGTTAGAAGGAACTAAGTGTACTAAAACAGTTAATACTATAGTTTCATATAGCTGCCCTAAAGGATATACTAAATCAGGAACAACTTGTTATAAGAAAGTAACAACAACAATTTGGGCTACTAAAAATATCACAACAACTACTTCATATAAATATACATGGAGTACTAAGAAAGAGTTAGAAGGATGGACATTTACTGGAGAAACTAAAACAGTAGAGGAAACTGTCCCATCAAATTCATCATCTAATACAGATGACGATAACGATTATTTTGATAAATAATAGAAAAGAATTTCTTAAATGAAATTCTTTTTTTATTGTAAATCATTATAAAATAAAAGAAATATTTCACTTTATTTATGGTATACTTAATATGTGATGTTATGAAAAAGTATATTAATTTATTATTTTACTTTATTTCCTTTTTATTTATGGAAATAGTATTTAAACTTATAGTATTTGACAAGTTTTTTTCTATGTCATTAATTAACACATTTGTTTACATTGTATTTGCATCATGCTTATGCTTTACAATTACAACATTTATGAACAGAAGATTTAATAGAATAAACACAAGAATTGTGTTATTTACTATTGCAGTTTTATATAGCTTACAAATATGTGTATTCAATATGTTTAGTTTCTTTTTTTCATTATCTCTATTAAATGCTGCGGGTCAAACATTAGAATTTGCATCAGATATATTTAGAGTAATATTCTCAAATTTATTTTATATTATATTAATGTTTATTCCGTTTGTTATGTCATTTGTACTTAAGAAATTCCTATGTTTTGATAGACATAAGAAAAAACAACATTTATTTAATTGGATAGTTACTCTAATAATTTTAGTTGTTTTCTTTGGAACTTTATTTATAAATAAGAATAAGGATTATTCTCCTTATAAAGCATATTTTAAACATAATGATATGGCGCTTGAAATACAAAACTTAGGATTATTAGATGCAACTGCGAATGACTTTTTCAAATATGTATTTAAATTTAGTGAAGGAATAGATTTAAATGTTAATCCATCTAATAACAACAATGGGGGAAAACAAGAAGATCCTAAACCAGAAGAAAAAGTGTATGCATATAATAATTTGAATATAGATTTTAATGCTTTAATAGAAAACGAAAAGAATTCAACATTAAAGAATATGCATACATATTTTGCTAATGATAAAGGAACATTACAAAATGATTACACAGGATTATTTAAGGATAAGAATTTAATATTATTTATGGCAGAGAGCTATAATGAGATTGCTGTTAACGAAGAATTAACACCAACATTATATAAATTAACTCATGAAGGATTTGTATTTAATAACTATTATTCTCCAACTATAAGTAGTACTTTAGGCGGAGAATTCCAAGAACTATCAGGATTGTATCCTGCAAATGGATTTGTTAATATTTGGAAATCAGGAAAAAATACATATCCAATGGGATTAGGTACAGTGTTTAGAGAAGCTGGATATAATACTTTCGCATATCATGATCATTGGTATAAATTCCAAGATAGACACAATTATTTGAAAGCATTAGGTTTTACAAATTATAAAGGTTGCGGTAATGGTATGGGAGATATAATGAACTGTAATCAATGGCCTGAAGATGATGTTGAAATGATTAATGTTACTTTTGACGATTATATTAATAGTGATAAACCATTCATGGTATTCTATGCTGCTGTATCAGGACATGGAAATTATTCATGGAGTGGAAATAACATGTCAAGAAAAAATAAGGATTTGGTAAAGGATTTACCTTATTCACAAAATGTTAAAGCATATATTGCTGCTCAAATTCAATTTGATAGAGCATTAGGAACTTTAATCAACAAACTTGAAGAAGCAGGCAAATTAGATGACACTATCATTGCCTTTGCAGCAGATCATTATCCATATATGCTTACTATTGACGAAGTAAACGAAGCAGCAACATATAAGAAAGATTCAGTTGTGGAAGTAAATCATTCTAATTTTGTTTTATGGAATAGCGCAATGGAAAAAGTTGAAATAGATAAAGTTGGAAGCACAATAGATGTTATACCAACAATTTACAATGTCATGGGAATACCATATGATTCAAGATTATTTATTGGAAAAGATATATTAAGTACTGAACCAGGTCTAGCAATATTTGGAAATAGATCATGGGTAAGCGACTATGGTACATATTTTGCAGGAAGTAAAAAATTTGTTCCAAAGGATGGGGTAGAAGTCCCTGAAGATTATGTAAGCAACATGAACAAGATAGTTTCAAATAAAATAGCAATGAGTGGTTATATTTTATCTCAGAACTATTATAAGAAAGTTCTTGGTGATTAGTATGTGTGGTATTGCAGGAATAATAACCGATAATAAGAATATCGATAAGATAATAAAAGATATGTCTAAAAGAATTGCACACAGAGGCCCCGATGGTGAGGGTTTCTTTAAGTGCGATAATGTTGCTTTTGCTCACAGAAGATTATCTATAATTGACTTAACAACAGGTAATCAACCAATGTATAACGAAGATGAATCTATTGTTACCATTTTTAATGGAGAAATATATAACTATCCTGAATTAAAAGAAGAACTAAAAAAATCCGGACATAAATTTAAGACAAAATCTGATACGGAAGTATTAGTTCATGGTTATGAGGAATGGAAGTCTAATTTACCAAAACATTTAAGGGGTATGTTTGCTTTTGCTATCTATGATAAAAAAGACAAGACACTATTCCTTGCTAGAGATCATTTTGGCATTAAGCCTTTATACTATGGCGAAATGAATGGAGATTTCTTCTTCGCATCAGAAATAAAAGCGTTCTTAGATGTTCCTAGTTTTAATAAAGAATTTAACGAGGATATATTAGAAACATATTTAGAGTTTAGTTTTGTCCCTACAAGAGAAACTTTCTTTAAGGGGATATATCGTCTAGATGCAGGAACATCATTAACATATAAAGATGGAAAAGCAAAAATAGATAGATATTTTAAATTAGATTTTAAAGAAAAAGAAATCTCATATGAAGATGCGGTTGATAAAATAGCAAATGTCATGGAAGATAGTGTTAAAAAACACTTATTAAGCGATGTAGAAGTGGGTTCTTTCTTATCTAGTGGAATTGACTCATCTTACATTGTATCTCTTGCTAAACCAGCAAAAACATACACTGTAGGCTATGATATACAAAAGTATAATGAAATCAATTATGCAAAAGATCTTGCCGATAGATTACATATCAACAATGTATCTAAAATAATTAACAAAGAAGAATACATTGAAAATATTCCTAAGATAATGTATCATTTAGATGAACCTACTAGTGATCCAGCAGCAATATCTTTATATTTCGTTGCTAAGCTAGCTAGAAAAGATGTAAAGGTAGTTTTATCTGGTGAGGGAGCAGATGAGTTCTTTGGCGGATATAACACTTATAGAGAAGAAGTAGATCTATCATTCTATAATAAGATTCCTTATTTTATAAGAAATGGTATATCTAGAATAGCAAG
>JAEEKZ010000007.1 GCA_016288635.1 Caryophanales bacterium | reverse complement strand
GTATAGTGGCTTTTTAACAATACCAGGGGAAGAAAATTTGATTGAATTTAGTTTGGGATTCTATTATACTGGAAATTTAATCTATTACACAAAAGAATGATTATAATAATTGTAATTTGAATTATTTCGGAATATTTTGATATTCCGAGCAAACAAGTCGAGAGTAAAATCTCGATTTTTTATGGTAAAATAGATATGGTGATTGATATGAAAGAAAAGAGATTTAGCAGTTGTAATTATAACTATCTTAGGGGCAGCAATATTTTTAATTTTATATAATATAGCCAATAATAAACCAATAACAAATAATAATATATTAAAAATATCATATAGTAGCAGCGGGGGATTAATGTCATATTCAGATTATTTAGCTTGTCCAAATATAGAAATATCAAACGATTTAACAGTTACATTAAAACCGGGATCTGGAGAAGAAAAAGATTATAATTTTAAAACATATAAAATAAGCGAAGAAAACTTCAAAAATATAGCAAGTGCACTAAAAGAATATAATTTTATGTCATTACCAAACAATATTGAAGAAAAAGGATGTATGGATGGAGGAAGTGCTACAATAAATGTAACAACTAAAGAAAAAGAGAAAAAAGTCCATATATATTGTAGACAAAACGATAGATTTGATAAAGTTAGAGATGCAATAATTAAGAATATTGATGAGAAAAAAGAATATACAAACTACTATAAAGAAATAAGAGAAACATATAAAGAAAGATAAAAATTAATGAAATACACAATAAATGTTGCAAAACGCGAACATATGTGCTATAATAAGCAGCAATTAAAGGGGATTAGGGGGAATTGCTATGGAATTAAAAGTAATCGAAATGTTAAAAAATGATTTATTAAAAGCAATTAAAGAACATAATATATCAAAAATAGAAGAAATAACAAGAATATTAAGCATTCCAGAAGAACAAACAAAGTACTTTGAAAAAGGATTAACAGGATATCCTTCAATAGATAAAGTATGGCTTGATAAGTACGCTCCTGGAGCTGAAGATAGAGCAAATGATATACCATTAGATAAAACTGTTTGGGATGTAATCGAAGAAAAATTACTCGAATACTACGATATCCCAGCATTAGAATATTTTAAAAGACTATTTTCAAGACAAGATTTCATTGATTCATGTTATAAATGGGCAAGAACTTTTAGAGCTATGGGGATAAATGAAGACGAAGTTGTACCTGTATATGGCCCAGTTGTATCAGAAATTTGGGCAATGTTCTTTGGTTTAAATATGATTGGTGCATGTCCATATTTCTTAAAACTTGCAATTAGTCCTGAAGCTCTAGCAGAAGAAACAAAAGATGCAAGAATCGCAATTGTATATGATGGAATGTGGCAAAACGTAGCAGAAGAATTTACAAAAGATAAATATAAAAAAGTTATAGTAGCTACAGCAGCTGCGGACATGCCAAGCCCTAAAAAAGAAATAGTATCATTCTTAAGTTATATCAATTCTAAAAAACAAAAATCAAGAATACCAGATGATGATAAATATATTTGGACAGATAAAGCTCTTGATATTTCTAATTATTATATAGGAGATGTTAAGGTACCATTTAAGAAAGATAGAAATGCAGCTATATCATCATCAAGTGGGACAACAATTAATGGTATAGTAAAAGGAACCGTAGCAACAAACGAATCAATACTATCGCAATTATATAGTGGTACTGAATCAGAAATCCCATATAATCCAGGATATAGAGTATTAAATCACTTCCCATTCACAGCATCAACATCAATGAATTCATTATTTATGTTAGCATTATTGAATGGTATGACAGTCGTAGTAGATCCAAGAGTATCTGAAAAAGATTTTTATAATCAATTAACAACCCTTAAACCAAATATTGCATTAACGACAGGAAGCTCATGGGAAGCATTTTTCAATAGAATTGCTCAAGAAATTGAAAGCGGTAAAAAATTCGATTTTGAATTTGCAAAAGGATGGACAATAGGTGGAGAAGGAATAGACGTCCAAAAATACCAAAAATGGAATGAAATAATGAGAAAATGTGGTGCCAAAGGAATATATAGTGGGTATGGTTTGTCAGAAACATTCTCTGCAGTAAGCGTTGAGAAAGTCGACGCAAGATATGATTGTTCTAAAATTATAATGAGCGTAGGTTTACCACAAGCTGGAATGATATGCGGAATATTTGACAAAGATGGAAAAGAACTAAGCTATGATCAAAGAGGAGAACTTTGGGTAAAAACAACCGCAAGTATGAAAGAATATTATAATAAACCAGAATTAACTGCTCAAACATTAGTTGATGGTTGGGTACGTACAGGTGATATTGGGTCAATTGATAAAAACGGATTCTTATATATTTGGGGAAGAGAAAAAGACCATATTAAATTAGAAAACGAAACTAAAATTTATCTATTTGATATAGCAAACATGTTAAAAGAAGAAAATTGTATAGACGATGCAATGGCAATACCAATGCCAACAGAAACATGTAAAAATAGTTTAGCAATACATATTGTATGGAATAGAGAATTAGTAGATGAAAATAACAAAGCTGAATATTTAAGATTAATAAATGAAAAATTAAGAAATAACTTGCCTCAAGAAATTCAAATATCAGCATTTGCAGAACATGAAGTAATGCTACCTTATTCGCCAACAACTCTTAAAAAAGATAAAAATAAAATGGCTAATCAAACAACAGGTTTTATTCAATTAATTGGAGAAAACATTGAAAATATAGAATTCGAAAAAAAAGAAAATGGAACATTTGAAATAAAACTAGCTAATAAAGAAAAAATAAGAAAAAGAAAAAAGAAAAAAAATTAGAATTAATCTAATTTTTTTTATATATGCAAAAAATTATGATATACTTTAAGAAGAATAAAAAGTATAACGAGGTGCATTTTATGTGGAATTTAATTTTTTTGTATACAGGATTAATATTTACTATATTTATTGTAGTAATATTTTTTAGTAAAAAAATAATATTTTCTTATGAAAATAGTGTTTTTAAAGCTATATTAATTTCAAGTATTATAGCTTATGTAATAGAAATACCATTACAACATTTAGTTAGATCTTATGGCGTAGAAAACTTATTTGTAGATATCTTTGTAAGAGCGTTTTTAGTAGAACACATCGTTTTTTATTCATTTTTTACGTTATATGTATTTGTTATATGTTTCAACAAAAAAAATATAGATAATTATCGAAAAAAAATAAAAACTTCTCAACTAATAGTTGCCGCAGTTGGTTTAATTAACACAATATTAATAATTATATTACCACTTAGTAAAGTATATGACGAACAAAGAATGTTTATTAGTGGAATGGGACTAAATGCAATAAAAATAATAATCGTCTCATATATAGTTGTTTGGCTAATATTATTAATTAAAAATTATAAAGAATTGTATGACAAAAAATATTTACCAATATATTTTGTAATAATTTCAGTTGCAATAAGTACAATAATTCAATTTATTGATCCAAGCATTCTAATTTCTTCAATGATTGCAACTTTTGTATGCTATTCAATGTATTTTTCAATCGAAAATCCCGATTTAAAAATGCTAAGTGCAATGACTTTAGCAAAAGATCAAGCAGAAAAAGCTAACCATGCAAAAAGTGATTTTCTATCAAGTATGTCGCACGAAATTAGAACCCCATTAAATGCCATTGTAGGTTTATCAGAAGATAACTTATCATATACAGACAAATGCCCTCCAGAAGTAATAGAAAACTCTAAAGACATAATAACTGCAAGTCAAACATTATTGGAGATCGTAGGAAATATTCTAGATATAAATAAAATAGAAGCAAATAAAATGGAAATAATTGAAAATCCATATAACTTCAAAGAGGAAGTAGCTGGTATGTGTAAAATTACTCAAACACGTATTGGAGAAAAAAACATTAAGTTTAATTTAAATATTGCAGAAGATATACCTTATGAATTAATAGGCGATAAAGGAAAAGTAAAAGAAATAATTAATAATCTTCTAACTAATGCAATAAAATACACAGATCAAGGAGAAATTAATTTAACAATTAAATGCATAAATAATATTCAAAAAAGCATATCACAAATAATGATAACATGCCAAGATACAGGAAAAGGAATAAAAGAAGAAAATATAAGTAGACTATTTAACAAATTTGATAGATTAGACGTTGAAAGAAATACAACCACTGAAGGAACCGGATTAGGTCTTGCCATTACAAAAGCATTAATCGAAATGATGGGCGGAAATATAAATGTTCAATCTCAATTTGGAAAAGGATCAATGTTTGTAGTAAATATTCCTCAAAAAATAAGCAAATTGACCAAACCAATAACAGAGCAAGAACTTATGAATAATACTTCTAGATTATATATTATCAATCCAAACCAAATTCAACAACAAGCAACTACACAGCAAGGTATTCAGCCAGCACAATATGCGGGAAAAAGAGTATTAGTAGTAGATGATAATAAATTAAATATCAAAGTTGCTAGAAGAGCATTAGCAGACTTCAACTTTGTACTAGATGAATGTTATGATGGTCAAGAATGTTTAGATAAGATTAAAGTAGGAAATGAATATGATCTAATCTTAATGGACATAATGATGCCAAATATGAGTGGAGAAACAGCTCTAGAAAAATTAAAAGAAAATCCAAACTTTAACATACCAACTATAGCACTAACTGCAGATGCTATTGTGGGTTCAAAAGAAAAATATATAGGTGAAGGCTTTGTAGATTATATTGCTAAACCATTTAGTAAAGATCAAATAAAAGAAAAACTAGACAGAGTATTTAAAGACGCAAAACCACAAGGTGCAGTTCCAATTGCATCAGTACAAGCACCTGTACAACCACAACCTACACAAAATGTTGAATCAAATGTGGTTACAACACAAAATGTATCAGTTCAACCGGTTGTACAGCAACCTGTTCAAACAGTAGTTCAAAACACTACATCAGTGCAACCTACACCGGTAAATCCGATTCCATCTGTTCAACCAACACAAATTGTAAATAGTGAAACAAACAATAATTAAAAGACTAGAAATCTAGTCTTTTTTCTTTTCATAAAATATATATTGACAAGTATAAAAAATAAAGATACAATGTCATTGTATTAAGAGAGTAATACAATGAGGTGATAAAATGGATTTTACTTTTGACAACAATATTCCTATTTATATTCAATTATTAGACTATCTAAAAATATATTTAATATCGGGAGTCTTTAAATGCGGCGATAAACTACCATCAGTAAGAGAGTTTGCAGTAACATTTAAAGTCAACCCAAATACAATGCAAAAAGCACTCGCAGAACTAGAAGAAATGAATCTAATCTATACTGAAAGAACTAATGGTAAATATGTAACTCAAGATGAAAAACTAATTGAAAAATTAAAAGATGAATATGCAATGACACTTGCCAAAAGTTATTTTCAAGGAATGAAAAGAATAGGATTAGGAAAAGCTGACTCAATTAAATATTTAGAAAGGATAGATAAATAATATGGAATTATTAGAAATTAAAAACTTATCAAAAAAATATGAAAAGAAAAAAGCATTAGATAATGTAAATATTAAAATATCTAATGGAAAAATAATTGGTTTATTAGGTAAAAATGGAGCAGGTAAATCAACATTAATAAAACTAATAAATGACTTGCTTACACCAACAAGTGGTGAAATACTAGTTCATGGTAAAAAAATAGGAGTAGAAAGTAAAAAAGTAATATCTTATTTACCAGAAAAAACTTATTTAAACCAACAAATGAAAGTATCAGAAGTAATTAAATATTTTGAAGACTTCTATGATAATTTTGATTCAAAAAAAGCAAAGAAATTATTAAAAGATTTAGACCTAGATATAGAACAAAAATTAGCTAAGATGAGTAAAGGTATGCAAGAAAAAGTACAACTAGTATTAGTGATGTCTAGAAATGCAGACCTATATATTCTAGATGAACCTCTAGGTGGTGTTGATCCCGCAACAAGAGATTATATACTTGATACAATTCTTTCTAATTTTAACGAAAATGCATCAGTAATAATATCTACTCATTTAATATCTGACATAGAAAGAATACTTGATGAAGTAATATTTATTGATAAAGGTAAAATTATATTACAAAGTGATGCTGATAAACTTAGAAAAAAAGAAAATGGATCAATTGATGAAATCTTTAGGAGGATGTTCAAATGCTAATAAAGTTATTAAAATACGATTTAAAGTATATGATTAAAAATATGTCAGTATTCTATATACTAGCAATATTTTTTGCAATATTAGTAAGAATTCTAGGCTTATTTAATAGTACGACAATCCTTACAATATTAAATGGTATTTGTAAGGGAACAATGATTGCAATGATAGTAAATATCATAATTAATACCATGATTAGGAGCTGGGTAAGATATAACATTTCAATATATAAAGATGAAGCCTATCTAACTCATACATTACCAGTAACAAAAAATGATATATATAATTCAAAGTTTATACAAACATTAATATTTTATATAGTAGGATTCTTAATAATATTATTATGTTTATTTATAGCATTTTATTCAAAAGAAAACTGGGCATTATTAAGAACAGTCATGGATAGCATTACTGTAAATTTAGAAATGTCTACATTCTGGTTTGTAGTATGTATGCTTATAATAATATTCTTAGAAATATTTAATGCAATACAATGCGGATTCTTTGGACTAACACTTGGAAATAGAAAAGAAAATGGTAAAATTGCCTGGTCAGTATTATTTGGATTTATTGCTTATTTAGTAGCACAATCATTAGTACTAGCTATTACCGCTATAGAAGGACTATTTGATAGCAGTATTATGGATTTATTTAAAAATAATATTGTATTGAATGGGAATGCATTCATAAAATTATATGGAATAGCTACAATAATATATATAATAATAATATTTATAATGAGTATCATATGTAAAAAATTATTAAATAAAGGCGTAAATATTGAATAAAAGCTAAGTAATAAACTTAGTTTTTATTTACAAGTAATAATGATATAATACTAGTAGGTGATAAGATATGAATAAGAAAACAGACGAATTACAAGTTGAACTAGCTCGTCAAGATGAACTAAAAAACAAAAAACTGATGACTAATATGTGGGTATTGCTATGTACTACTTCAATATTCTATATTGGAATAATATATTTAGCGATATTCGCTCTAAAAGAAGGCCCACTACTAGGAACAATAGTAGGAGTATCTACAGTAATATTTGTAATAGTGGCATTCTATGCATTAAAACTAGAAGTAGAAGCTGGATATTATAAATGTAATAATTGTGGTCATAGATTCATTCCAACATATTGGGCAGCACTATGGGCCCCACATTTTCATACAACAAGATATTTAAAATGCCCAGAATGTAACAATAGATCTTGGGCAAAAAAAGTAATGACAAAAGAAGACTAAAAGAGATTAAAAAATCTCTTTTTATGTGCTATAATTTTTTATATGAAAGGATGTATTAAATAAATGAAATACATAAAAAAGATATTTGGAGAAATAAATCTATCTTGGCCAAAACTAATAATTATGGCAATTGTCATAGGAATTTATTGCGGAGTAGTAGCAATGCTACCAATAACTGCAGACACATCATTTCATGATATAGCAGAAACATTCGAAGTATGGATATTCTTTGGAATATTTATAATAATGAATTCCAAATCAAACAAAGATGCAGCATTAAAATGTTTTATATTCTTTTTAATAAGCCAACCATTAGTATATTTGGTACAAGTCCCATTTAGTATATTAGGATGGCAATTATTTATTTATTATAAATATTGGTTTATTTGGACAATACTTACAATTCCAATGGGATTTATAGGCTATTATATGAAAAAAGATAAATGGTGGACAGTAATAATCCTTGCACCAATGCTATTATTTCTAGCATATCATTACATGGGATTCTTAGGACAAACACTATATTGGTTCCCAAGACATTTATTAACAACAATCTATTGCATAGCAGCATTATTTATATTCCCACTAATACTTGAAAATAAAACAGCTCGTTTAATTGCCTATATAATATCAGGATTAGTATTTATAGTAACAACATCAATATCATTATTTAATCCATATGTATATGAAACAAGTCTTGGATCAAGTGGTGGTACTAGATTTGAATATTTTGATAATACATACAAAGCATACTTTGAAGATAAAAATATTGGAGATGTTAAAATAGAATATAACGAGCATATTGATGACTATCTTCTTACAGTGAAATTAAAACACGGAGGAAAAACAAAATTAATAATAGAATCACCTGATAAGAAAAAGAAAATATATAAGGTAGATGTTAGATACAGAAAATATACTATAGAAGAAATTAAAGAAGGAAAGTAAAGGAGGAAAAAATGTACACGTACAAATCAGAAGTAATTGATACTGAACTTAAATGGGGATTTAAAGATAGTGCAAGTCCAAAAGACGTAGAAAAGCTTGATGAACTAATTAACAAAAGAGCTGAAGAAGGCTGGGAATTAGTAGAATACTCTTATATGTCAAATTCTTTTGGCTTTAGAAGTGCTATATTAATCACATTTAAAAAGAAAAAAGAAAAGAGCAAATAACACTCTTTTTTTATGTATACTAACTGTAAAAATATTAAATCATAATAAAAATATAATAAATATATATTATAATTAAAATACAAAAAGAAAAGAGAGGATAAAAAAATGGAAGAAAATACCAAAAAAAATTATACAAAGATTATACTTATAGTAGCAATTGCATTACTATTAATAGTAGCATGTCTTTTATTAGTATTTAAAGACAAAATATTTAATAAGAAACCAAACAAAGGAGGAACAGAGACTATTATTACATATCCACTAAAATCAGAATTGAAAATGGCTGACAATTCAATAAATGATTTTGATTTATATTTCTTACAATTAGAAAATAAACCTCAAAATAAAATTTACAGTCCAATTTCAATAAAATATGCACTTGCAATGTTAAACGAAGGTGCATCTGGAGAAACAAAAAAACAAATAGATACAATCATAGGTGACTATACTGCAAGAAGTTATACAAATAGCGCAAATATGTCATTCGCAAATGCTTTATTTGTTAAAGATTCATTTCAAAGTAAAATAAAAGAATCATATATAACAACATTACAAAATCAATATGATGCCGAAGTAAAATATGATTCATTCTCATCACCAGATAATATTAATAATTGGGTTAGCGAAAAAACATTTAACTTAATTCAAAAACCTTTAGAAGATGTTACAGGTTTAAAATATGCCATAATTAATGCCTTAGCAATTGATATGGAATGGCAAAATGAAATACAAAACGAATGGCAGGATTATTCACTGGATTATAAACATGAACGTGCAGTTGAAGGGGATAAGACAATTAATCATGTAAATATATGTTCTCTAAACGAATGCGGATATTCATCATTACCATTAAATAATAAAGAAGCAAAAGCAGTTCATTTTGCTGCCTATGCTAATAAATATGATATTATGAATGAATTAGGTGAAGATCAAATTAGAGAAACACTTAATACAGAATATGAAAAATGGTACGAAGAAAACAAGGACAGAGGATTTAATTTAAAAGAATTTAACATAGATGAATATATTTCAGAATTAAGTAACAATTATAATAAATACAGTAGTTCAACAGATTTCTTATTCTATGATGATAGTAATATTAAAGCATTTGCAAAAGATTTAAAAACATACGATGGTGTAACTTTAGAATACGTTGGAATTATGCCAAAACAAACTGAATTAACAGAGTATGTTAAAAATATAAATGCTAATAAAGTAAAAGAAGTTATTAATAATTTAAAACCAATTGATCCTGAAACATTTGAAGAAGGATATTTAACAATCATAGAAGGTTACTTACCATTATTCGATTATGATTACGATTTAAATTTCAAAGAAGATTTACAAAAGATTGGTATAGTAGATGTATTTGATATGGGTAAGGCAGATTTATCAAATCTATCTACAGCAGATACATACATAGATAAAGCACTTCATAAAGCAAAAATAGAATTTTCAAATAAAGGCATAAAAGCAGCTGCTGTTACAATTTTTGGGGGAGTTGAATCAGCAATGGTATTAGAAGATTTAGAATTCACATATGCATTTGATGTACCAGCAAAATATATCGATTTAACATTTAATAAACCATATATGTATATAATAAGAGATAAAGAATCTGGAGAAGTATGGTTTACTGGAACAGTATATGAAGGTTCTGCTTTCTCTTGGAACAGCTAAATAAAAACGAATGAATAATTCGTTTTTTTATTGAAATAATTAAATACATTATATATAATAAACTCCTGAAAAATCAATTAAACACGAATTGCAATCAGGAGGGTTTATGGAAAGATATATAGGAATAGTACAAATTAATAAAAAAATCGAAACAGGGATAACTATTGATTTCAAATATAGAGACTTTTATAGCGACGAAAAAAGAATAATGAGAAAATGGTTTTCATTATATCCAAAGTGTAAAACACAAGATTTAGAAGTAAAACATGTAATATTGCCATACACTAAAGATTTAGAGGAAATGTTTGGAATATATAGAGATTTCACACCATTAACTAAAGAAGAAAAAGAAAAAGAAGTCAGAATTGCAAAAAGAAAAGAATTATTATTACATAATGAAGAATTATATAAACAAGTTTATGATGGAACAATTACTCTAGATGAAGCATATAATCAACATATGGCAAATAAAAGAGTAAGAGAAAGAAAAGAAACAAATTAGTTTAGAGGTCATTATGTATTTAAAATATTACTTAGAACAATTAGATTATCAAAATATGCCACTAGAACTTAAAAAATATTTATATACGCCATCATTAGACCGTCTAAAACAAATTGGATACTTTTGTGGTATGGATTATGCATCAAAAGAAATCTATAATTTTAGAGAACAAATTAGCAGATTTGATCACTCTTTATGTGTAGCATTAATGGTCTATAAATTAACTCAAGATAGAGATATGGCACTAGCGGGCCTTTATCACGATGTTGCAACACCATGCTTTTCTCATGTAATAGATTACATGAAAAAAGACTATGAAAAACAAGAAGCAACAGAAGAAAAGACAGAAAAAATAATCAGATCAGATGAAAGATTAATGAGCATGCTTGCAAAAGATGGCATAAATCCAAATGCTGTAATTGATTTTAAAAGATATCCAATCGTAGATAACGAAAGACCAAAAGTATGTGCAGATAGATTAGATGGAGTTATTCTAACAGGAATAGGATGGACTAAAAATATAACTAAAGTTGATATAAATAGTATAGTTACCGATATGCATGTTAGCACAAATGAATTTGGTGAACCTGAAATAAGTTTTTTAAGAAAACCAGTTGTAGATAAAATAATTCAAACAAATGCAAGTATAGACCAAATGTGTCATTCAAATGAAGATAATTATATGATGGAATTACTTGCAGCAATAACAAGATATGCAATTGAAAAAGGGTATATTTTCTATGACGATTTATTTGTTTTTTCAGAACAAAATTTATTTAGTTATTTATATCAAATTGATGATCCACATTTAAGAGAAATGCTAAATGAATTTAGATATAAAAGAAAAAATGAAATAGAAATATTGAATTTACCAAATGTAAAAGTTAGAAGTATTAAACCATTACTAAATGGAAAAAGAGTAGCATAATAAAAAGATGAATTATATTCATCTTTTTTATTTTAATTATGATATACTAAACATATATATTAATTAGAAAGTATGGAGGTGAATAATGACAACAATAATACCGGCAAAATTGATATTCGCATTAGTAATAGCAATACCAATAATAGTTTTAATAATAATAAATATAAGGAATACTAAAAAACTTCAAGATGAAGGAATCTTAGCAGAAGCAACAATACTTGATATAAAAATTGAAGAGTATGTAGATGAAGATGGTACAAAAACAACTATCAAAACATATTTTATAACGTTTAGAAACGAAAGAGGCGAATGGATTGAAACAAAACTAATAGATGCTAATCAAAATTTTGAAAAGAATCAAAAAATAATGATTAAGTACCTAGATTCCAATCCAAAAAAAGTAATAGTTGCAAAAGAAAATAATTAAAAAATACTATAAATTATTTTACACATCAACATTTATAGTAAGGTAAAAGAATTGACAATAATAATGAAATTACCATATAATTAGCATAGATAATAGAAGGAGAGAATAATGAAAAAATTAAAATTAGTAATTATATTTATTTTAATAATATTACCATTAAACGTATTAGCTAATGAGCAAGAAATAAATGAGCTCTATAGTAAAATCATTCCAAGCAACGGAAAAGTTGTTTTAAAATCAATTGTACCTAAAGACGGAATTGATAGCGAATCAATTACAACAGTATTAATAAACGAAATGATAAATAGTGACAAATATGAAGCAACTGCATACTGTGAAGATAATAAAAAAATCGCATCATGCAAAATGAGAATTTATTGCAAAAAGATTACAGATGATTGCAGCGAGACATATATCACAAGCGAAGATCATGATTTTACAGCAGAATTTGACGAACCATCAAGCGAAACACAAGGAATAGTTAATAATCTAATATCTAATTTACCACATACAATGGTGCCCCCAGAAAACAAAGAAGAATGGTATAGATTAGAAGATTTATCAATTCTAAATTATTATTCAACAGTTAAAGTAGAAGATAAATGGAACGATGCTAGTATAGCAATTAAATTTTCTACAATAAATAATATAGTAAAAGGCGCAAATTTTTCATATGTTTTTCTTCCAATGGAAGGGGATGCAAATCTTGAAGGTTTGGGCTTTTATGCAGACGGATTTGTTATAATAAAATATATGGATTATGTATATGCAACTTCAACAGCTGCATTATATGCAAAAAATGTAATATATATTCCAGAAAACACAGATAATACAAGAGAAGCATATATTACTGCAGTTCAAAAAAGACTTAATGAATATTTTGGAAATAATACGAATGTAACCGTATCATACGGAGGTTTAATATCAAACCTTGACGAAGATTTGCTATATGACCCAGTAGATACTTATAATACAGATGGGAATTATTACAATATAACAATAGCAAATAGATCTTACAAATTTTATGTTGTAAAAGCAGATGATTCAAAATTAAAACAACCTGTTTATATAGGATCAAATTTAGAAAATGACATAACAATTCAAAGTAATGATTCATCCATACCATTAGATACAAAAGTAAATGTTGAAGCAATTAGCAATGATACAATAAAAGAAATAGTTAAAACAGATAATTATATAGCTTTCAACATTAGTCTATACTCAAAAAATAAAGAAACAAATATAGCAAAATTAGATAATGGAGAATTTTCAATTAGAATACCAATTCCAACATCGTTAAAAGATAAAAAATTAAAAGTATTTTATATTCAAGAAAATAACGAAGCGCCAGAACAATTTGAAGTTGTAAAAGAAAATGGATATGCTACGTTTAAAACAAATCACTTCAGTACTTATGCATTAGCAGAAGAAAATGAAGAAAATCAAACTGTAACGACTCAACCAGAAAATACGGTACCAGATGAGAATCAAACAGAAACTGAAAAGCCAATAGATAATCCAAAAACTGGAATACAACTATCAATAATGGTGGGAATAACGATAATAACAATTGCGTGGGCTATAGCATACATTTCACAAAAAAAGAAAATTATAAAAAAGATATAGATTAATATCTATATTTTTTTATGCAATAGAATAAATTATTTCATAAAAAATTAACAAGAAAATAATAATATGTTATAATTTAATAAGGTGATAATATTTGCAAATAAATATTAATCATAAAGAAAATATACATTTTCAGAAAGGACGATTTAAATGAAATATACAAAAGAATTAGAAGATATGTGTATTGTAAAAAAAGGTGTAGATCATAAATCTGCTCCAATTCCTGAAGAAGGAAAATGGGTTAATGCCAAAGAAATAAAAGATATTTCTGGTTTAACTCACGGAATTGGCTGGTGCGCTCCTCAACAAGGTGCATGCAAGCTAACATTAAATGTAAAAGATGGAATCATTCAAGAAGCATTAGTGGAAACAATTGGATGCTCTGGTATGACTCATAGTGCCGCAATGGCTGGAGAAATACTACCAGGAAAAACATTATTAGAAGCATTAAATACTGACTTAGTATGTGATGCAATTAATGTTGCAATGAGAGAATTATTCTTACAAATTGTTTATGGTAGAACACAAACTGCTTTCTCAGAAGACGGATTACCAATTGGTTCAGGTATGGAAGACTTAGGAAAAGGTAAAACTAGTCAAATTGGTACTATTTATAGTACAACAGTTAAAGGACCTAGATACCTAGAATTAACTCAAGGATATATCCTAGAACAAGCATTAGATAAAGATAATCAAATAATTGGTTTCAAATATGTTCATACAGGAAAAATGATGGAAAATATTAAGAAAGGAATGGATCCAAAAGAAGCTATTGAAAAAGCAACAGGAACATTCGGAAGATACGATGAAGCTGTTAAATATATAGATCCAAGAGAGGAATAGATTATGGCAGTTACTTTTGAAAATTATGAAAGAAGAATAGATCAAATTAAGCCAGTAATGGATAAATATGGAATTAAAGATTTTGATGATGCATTAAAGATTTGTACTGATAAAGGATTTAATCCATTTGAAATTACTAAAGGTATTCAATCAATTTGTTTTGATAATGCAGCTTGGGCTTATACATTAGGCGCTGCAATAGCAATAAAAAAAGGATGTACAAAAGCTAGTGATGCTGCAACAGCAATTGGAGAAGGATTACAAGCATTTTGTATTCCAGGTTCAGTTGCGGATGATCGTAAAGTGGGATTAGGACACGGAAATCTAGGAGCTATGCTTTTATCAGAAGACACAAAATGTTTTGCATTTACTGCAGGACATGAAAGTTTTGCTGCTGCAGAAGGTGCAATTGGTATTGCAACATCAGCAAATAAAGTTAGAAAGAATCCTTTAAGAGTTATTCTTAACGGATTAGGAAAAGATGCTGCACAAATCATTTCAAGAATAAATGGATTTACTTATGTAAGAACTCAATTTGATTATTTTACAGGTAAATTAGAAATTGTCGAAGAAATACCATACTCAACTGGAGAAAGATCTAAAGTTAAATGCTATGGTGCAGATGATGTTAGAGAAGGTGTTGCAATCATGTGGCATGAAGATGTAGATGTTGCAATCACTGGTAACTCTACAAACCCAACTAGATTCCAACATCCAGTCATGGGTACATATAAGAAAGAAAGATTTGAAGCAGGAAAGAAATTCTTCTCAGTTGCATCCGGTGGTGGAACAGGAAGAACATTACATCCAGATAATATGGCTGCAGGACCAGCTTCATATGGTATGACAGATACTATGGGAAGAATGCATAGTGATGCTCAATTTGCCGGTTCTTCATCAGTTCCAGCACATGTAGAAATGATGGGACTAATTGGAATGGGTAATAACCCAATGGTTGGTGCAACAGTT
Source organism: Caryophanales bacterium (assembly GCA_016288635.1). Lineage (GTDB taxonomy): Bacteria > Bacillota_I > Bacilli_A > RF39 > UBA660 > JAEEKZ01. The sequence continues at coordinate 73,397 of JAEEKZ010000007.1, read as the reverse complement.
GCAGTTAGTGTAGCAGTTCAAGAAGCTATGAATAAATAAAGATTAAACTCTTCCGTTTAATCTTTTTTATGTTATAATAAATCCTATATTTTTATTGAAGGAGAAATTATGGACAATATTGATTATGAAGGATTAAGACAGGATTTAATGAATTTCTATGAAGGAGGTTTTCATGTTGCAGGCTATGGTGCTGCAGCATTAACAGTTGAAGATATAAAAATTGCTTCAAATGAAGAATTAATTATTGAAGCAGAAAAATTAGGAGTAGATTTAAATAATTATATTAGAATAGAAAGATCATAAAAATATTGTAAATATACGCAAATTATGGTATATTACAGTTGGAAACTTAGTACCTTGATTAGTTGAGAGGGTGTAGCTTATAATATATAATGTTCCCCAAACTAGTAATTAATATTGGTATTCAAGTTTCCACTTATTTATAAAAAAATAAAAACAGGGGGAGGAATAAAAAATGGGAAGCAATTTTCAAAAAATAAACAGTGATGGAATTTGTGAATGCATCGATTTAACAAAAGTATTCGATATAGTTCCAAGTTTTTTTGAAACAATGGATTTAAATCCAATGGGAAAGTGTCTTGTTTATTCTAGAATGATAAACGGAAAAAGTGAAATTGGTATACAATTATGTGACGGAGACGCTAATTCAAGAGATAATTACATCTTTTGGAATTGTAACGCATTAAAGTCATGTAATTCAGAAGGAGTAGATGAAGTTTCTTGCAACGTACATGTACAACCTGTTACACACATACGAGTAGCAATTCCAGCATGTAAATTATCTCCAGAACAAATTCTAGCTTTTAGAGAATTCTTTGAATCCACAGAACAAGAACTACTAAATAATGGTTTATTTGATGAGGCTGTATCTGTCAGAATTTCTTTAGATTATCTTGCATTAGACGATCAACAACAAGATGAAGAGTATCAAAGAAAAGTAAGATTTGGTCAAAGAATAAGAACAATATTTAAAAGAAGAAAGAAATAGACTAAGATTTAAATATCTTAGTTTTTTATTGACAAAAAAGAGCAAAAGTAATAATATCGAATGTGAAAAAGATTTTCAAATTGAAAGGGGTATTTATATGAAAAGAAATACTTATTCTACAAAACAAAAAGAAAGATTACTAGAAGTTATTAGAAATTATAATTCGGACTTTGCTATTAATGATATATATAATGTATTAAATAAAGAAATAGGCTTAACAACTATATATAGATATTTAGATGAATTAATTAAAGAAGAAAGAGTAAAAAAATTTACTAAGAATAAAAAAGTTATATATCATTATATTGAGGAATGTAATCACGATAACCATTTTTATTTAAAATGTAATAAATGTGGAAAAATGATTCATATAGATTGTGATTGTATAAATGAATTTATAGATATAGTCAAGAATAATCATAACTTTTATATAAATACAAAAAACATTATTATAGATGGAACTTGTAATAAATGTTATAAAGAGAACTAAAAGGGGGGAGATATAATGAAAAAACTTATTGAAGTAAGTAATCTTACATTAGGATACGAAGGAAGAAAAATAATAGATAAGTTAAGCTTTGATTTATATGAAAATGACTTTCTATGTGTAGTAGGAGAAAACGGTTCAGGTAAATCTACTCTTATTAAAGGCATTTTAGGGCTTATTAAACCAATGAATGGAAAAATTCAGTATAATGATCTTAAACAAAAGAATATTGGCTATATACCGCAAGAAACAACTGTTAGTAAGCATTTCCCAGCATCAGTATATGAAATAGTACTATCAGGCACTTTAAACAGTGTGGGGTTACTATCTTTTTATAATAATGAACAAAAAGAAAAAGCTGATAACGCATTAAAAAAACTTAAAATATATAATTTAAAAGATAAATCATTCGCAGATCTATCTGGTGGGCAAAGACAAAAAGTACTTATAGCGAGAGCTTTATGTGCAACATCTAAACTATTAATTCTAGATGAACCATCAAATAACCTAGATTATAATTCAAGGAAAAAACTATATGAAATATTAAAAGAACTAAACGAAATAGATTGCATATCTATTATCATGGTTACTCATGATTTAGATCATTCAAATTTAATTGGTAAACACTTATTATCAATAAAAGAAGATGACTTCTATTATGGCACAGTAGAAAACTATGTAAAGGTGATTCATCATGATAGATAGTATTATAGAAATGTTTTCGTACACATTTATGCAAAGAGCATTTATAGTTGGTATATTAATATCACTATGTGCTGCTTTAGTAGGTGTATCACTTGTTTTAAGAAGATATTCAATGATTGGTGATGGTTTATCACACGTTGCTTTTGGAAGTGTAGCACTTGCAACTATCTTAGGTATAGCTCCAATTGAATTTTCAATACCTCTAGTTATTATTGTTTCTTTTTTAGTATTAAAAATAAATAATAATTCAAAGATTTCAGGAGATTCTCTAATAGCAATAATATCAGCATCATCACTAGCAATTGGAACATTCTTAGTTTCCATCAAAGGCGTAAATATAGATATAAATAGTTATTTATTTGGAAGCATCTTATCACTTGATAAAAGCGATATGATTTTTTCCGTCATATTATCATTGTTTGTAATTATATTGTATATAATTTCATATAACAAAATATTTGCTATTACATTCGATGATACATTTGCAAAATCAATAGGTATTAATGTAAATCTATATAACATGATATTTTCAACATTATGTTCAATAATTGTAGTATTAGGAATGAGATTAGTTGGATCATTATTAATTAGTTCATTAATAATATTCCCAACACTTACATCGATAAATATATTTAAAAAATTTAAAACAGTAGTAATATCATCAGTTATTATATCCATTATTACATTTACTACTGGATTAACATTATCATATTATATAGCAACACCAACAGGTGCAACAATTGTTATAGTAAACCTAATAGCATTTATAATAAGTTATATATATTCCATACTTTTTCAAAAAAAGAAATAAGCATGTAAAGTGATTAAATCAAGATTTGTATCTTGATTTTTTTATGATACAATCTTAATTGAGTAAAATAAAAACAATTTACTCAATTAAAAGTTAATGCTATAATGAAAAAGTAGGAGAGTGAAAAATGAGAAACGTAGGAACAATCGTTAGGGGAATAAGAACACCAATCATTAAAGAAGGTGACGATCTTGCTAACATAGTAGTTAATTCAGTACTAAAAGCAAGCAAGAGTGAAAAATTTCAATTAGAAAATAAAGACGTAATAGCAATTACTGAAGCAGTTGTAGGTATTAGTGAAGGAAACTTTGCAACATTAGATCAAATTGCAAAAGATATTAAAAACAAATTAAAAAATTCAAATCATATTGGTATAGTATTTCCAATTTTAAGTAGAAATAGATTTGCCGTATTATTATCAGCAATGGCTAGATCTACAAAGAAGATAACAATTTTATCAAGTTATCCTTCTGATGAAGTTGGAAATGACATTATGTTTGTAGATGATTTAGTAAAATATAATGTTAATCCATCAAAAGATTTAATTAGTGATGAAGATTACAAAAAGAAATTTGGTCATTTTAAACATATCTTTACTGGTGTAAATTACTATGATATTTATAAAGATATCGTTAAAAAAGAAGGTGCAGAATGCCAAATGGTATTCTCAAACAATCCTGAAGATATTTTAAAATATACTAAAGATGTAATTGTATGTGATATTCACACTAGAGAAAACACAAAAAAGAAAATACTTGCTAAAGATAAAAATGCAAATGTATTAATGATGAGTGATATTCTAAATAAGAGTGTAGATGGAAGCGGATTCTCTGAATATGGTTTATTAGGAAGTAACCGTTCTACAGAGGAAAGAGTTAAATTGTTCCCAAGAAGTGGTAACGAATTAGTAAATAAAATTCAAAAAATCTTAAAAGAAAAGACAGGAAAAACTATCGAAGTAATGGTATATGGAGACGGAGCATTTAAAGATCCAGTTGGAAAAATATGGGAATTAGCTGATCCAGTAGTAAGCCCAGCATATACTAAAGGATTAGAGGGAAGTCCTAACGAAATCAAGCTTAAATACTTTAGTGAAAACAAATTTAAAGATTTACATGGTAATGAATTAAAACAAGCCATGATAAACGAAATTAAATCTAAAGATTCTGCATTAAAAGGAACTATGGCTTCTCAAGGAACAACTCCAAGAAGATATACAGATTTAATTGGAAGTCTATGCGATTTAACTAGTGGAAGTGGAGATAAAGGAACTCCAGTAGTATTAATTCAAAGATATTTCACAAACTATAGTAATGACTAATAAAGAGCTAAGATGTAAATCTTAGTTTTTTTATGCAATCAAATCACATAAATATGTTATACTAAAAAGGTAAGGTAGGGAAAATAAATATGAACAATAAAAATATAGTTATAGCAGGTGGAGGAGTATTAGGAAGCCAAATAGCTTTTCAATCAGCTTATTGTGGTTATAATGTAACAATATGGTCTCTTTCAGAAGATGCTAAAAATATAGCAATAGATAAGATTAACAAATTAAAAGCAACATATATAGACACAATTAATAAGATGGATACACCAGAAGGAAAGAATCCAACAGTATGGGCTCAAGGAATATCATCGTTTGAAGAATTCAATAGAGAAACATGTTTAACAAAAGTAGAAAATGCCATGAATTTAATTCATCACGAAGTAGATATGAATGAAGCATTTAAAAATGCCGATATTATTGTTGAATCAATCGTAGAGAATTTAAAAATTAAAAATGATTTCTTCAAAAAAATATCAACAATAATTCCAGCTCAAACAATAGTAGTAACAAACTCATCTACATTATTACCATCAAAAATGGCATCCTTTACTGGAAGACCAGATAAATTTTTGGCATTGCACTTCGCTAATTCCATATGGAGAAATAATACAGCTGAAGTAATGGCACAAAGTAAAACAAGCGAAGAATCATTTAATACAATCATGGAATTTGCAAATAATATTAAAATGATTGCTTTACCATTACATAAAGAAAAAAATGGATATTTACTGAACTCAATGTTAGTTCCATTCTTATTTGCAGGACTAGATTTATATGTAAATGGAATTTCTGATCCAGAAAACATAGATAAAGCATGGACAATTGGAACGGGAGCTCCACACGGACCTTTTAGAATATTAGATACAGTTGGGCTTAGAACAGCATATAATATTGTATTAATGTATGTTAAAGTTCCTTCATTCTTAGCTCCATATAATTTCAAAGGAATGGAAAAACTTTTAAAGAAATATATTGATGAAGGAAAATTAGGAAAAGAAACAGGGGAAGGATTTTACAAATATTAAAATTAAACATAACAATGTTTAATTTTTTTATATTTACACATTTAAAATACTTATTTACAAAATGTTGATATAACGTTTTTATGCGGTATAAAAAAGGTTTACACTAGCAAAAAAATAAAAAATGTAAAGTTTTTTAAAAAAAATTGCAAAAAAGTATTTACAAATTAATAATACTATACTATAATGTAATTACTTAATAGAACAGACATACTTAAAAGTGTGTTACTGATATAATTTTGATCATAGAGATATGTGTCTATTATATCATTTAGGTAATCCGCTTGTATGTCGCCGTGGTATTCGGTATATTATATTTTGCAGAACAAGTGTAAAATCGTAATATATCAGTTCTCATGATGATTTATAATATCTTGAAAAATAGATATTCTTATTCGCTATTAAGTTATATGCATATAGAGAAAGAAAACTCACTGAATAAGCATATTGTTATCTTGACCGATTAGCAATATGAAAAAACTAGAAATCAGATCCAGTCAATCTGATTTTTTTGTGCTTACTAATATTAGATTTCCCAGTAATAAAAGGGAATAAAAGAAAAATTGTAAATTAAATAAAAATTTATTTTAAAACTATTTACAAACAAAAAATACTATATTATAATGAAATTACTTAATAGATATGACATACGGAGAAGTGTGTTACTGATATGATATTTGCAATAGGGATATTGGTTAATCGTATCATATCGATCTTTTGTAACAGCTTGTATGTCGCCGTAGTATTTGGTATATAATTGTTTGGCAAAAAAAGTGCTAACGATAATATATTGATTCTTACGATGTATATTATAGTATCTTGAAAAATAGATATTCTTATTCGCTATTAAGTTATATGCATGTAGAGAAAGAAAACTCATTGAATAAGCATATTGCTATCGTGACTGATCGGTAATATGAACAAACTAGAAATAACATCCAGTCAATGTTATTTTTTTTATGCAATTTTACACAATAAAAAAGCAGATTTACAAAATCGAGAATCAGCGGTTTTATGGGCAATAGAGAGGGTTTACAAAATCAGCATTTAGAAAAATGTAAAGTTTTTTAAAAAAATTTACAAAAAAGTATTTACAAATTAATAATAATATATTACAATTAAATTACCTAATAGATATGGTATACATAAAGGGTATATTATTATATATTATATTATAGAGATATAATAAAATATATAGTTAAAGAATAATATGCCTGTATACCGCCGTGGTGTTTGGTATATAATTATTGTGCAGAACAAGTGTATAATAATAATATATCAGTTCTCATGATGTATTATAGTATCTTGAAAAATAGATATTCTTATTCGCTATTAGGTTGTATGCATATAGAGAAAGAAAACTCACTGAATAAGCATATTGTTATCTTGACCGATTAGCAATATGAAAAAACTAGAAATCAGATCCAGTCAATCTGATTTTTTTATTGCATTTTTTTACAAATATGTATATAATAACCCTCAATCAGGGGAGATGATATAAATGAAGAATTATTTTGAACTATGTCCAGTAGTGAGCTTCGATCAATTAGGAGAATTAATATACGCAGCTGAAGGGGAAAATAGAGAATTAAAAATCCATTTCAAAAGATATGATAAAGTTATGTGTGTATTAGTATGTGGCGATAGCTCAAAGACAGAAGGACAATATAAAACTTATAAATTAGAAGATAGTAATCCATTAGATGTATGTAATAATCTTTATTGCTACCTAAGAGATAACTATGGCTCTTATTTCACACACAAGAAAAATGTTGAAGGAAAAGAAAGATTTATTTGGCAACTTGGTCCAGTAACTGTATGTTTCCCAGCAGAAGCAGAATGCCAAGAATGGATTGCTGAAAGAATTGCAGAAATACAAGAAAGATAAACAAAAGGCTTAGTAAAGCCTTTTTTTAATGTTATAATATTAACGGAGATAAATTAATGAAAAAGAAAACAAAGCAAAAATTATTAAAAGTATTAATTATTATAATTGTTTTAGCCTTTGTAACTGCAGTAACTATATATATGCTTCCTATTATTAAAGGGCTAGCAACAGTTGAAGGGCAAATAAAGTTTAGAGAAATAAGTAATAGATCATGGTTACTAGGTATAATTGTTCTTTTTCTATTACAATTATCACAAATAATTGTAGCTATACTACCAGGTGAACCAATCGAAGTGCTAGCAGGTATGTTATATGGCTACATGGGTGGAACAATTATTATACTAATCTACAACTTTATAATATCTGCCTTTATTTTTTGGCTAACAAGAAAATATGGTAAAAAAGTAATATATTTTTTCTTTAATCGCAAAAAGGTAGATAAATTTCTAGAATCAAAAATATTTAAAAACACAAAAAGAATTGAAACAATACTATTCTTCTTATTTTTAATACCAGGAACACCAAAGGATCTACTTATATATGTGGGAGGATTATTACCTGTATCACCAATAAAATTTCTATTATTATCAAACATAGCAAGATTCCCATCAATAATATCATCTACAATTGTGGGTACTAATATAGTTAATGGTAATTGGAAAATATGTGCAATTGTATATTTAATTACTTTTATATTTATATGTACTATATATATAATGATTAAAATTTTTGATAAAAATAACGAAATTGAAAATTCAATTAATAAATAATATTGTTGAACTTAGATATTTTATGTTATAATTTATATGTTAGCTAGAGGGTGAAAAAATGGAATCAGACGGAGCAAGATTACTAATAAAGATATTAAAGATTACATTAGCTATTATTATAGCTTTAATAACAATTGATATCCTTTGTGCAATCATCTTTAAAAGGCCACTAATAGCCACCAAAATGAAAGATAGAGATGGATATTCAGGTGTGTTATTTGATGTATATCATTGTCCCGATAATTCTTCTAAAATAGTTAATAAAGGTGCTGAATATAACTGCCCAAGTGGAAACAATTCAATTTTAAATATTATTGATGTTGCTGAAAATAATGGAGATTCAGTATGTACTCCTGAAAGAGAATTATTCTATGAAGATAAAGAATATAAATATTATTTCCCAGTAACATGCTATGGATATGCAATGGTTAGATTTAAAAATCAAACAGAAGAAACATTACAAGATGCATTAAAAGATGGAAAAATACAAATACAAGATTTAGATACATACAAGATATCTTATATAAAAGAAAAGAAGAGTTAAAAAAACTCTTTTTAAATTAAAAAATTTAAGTCTCATTTAAGAATTGGGTGTATAATTGAATATAGGTGATAAAAATGAATGATGAAGAAATAAATAAAAAAGAAAGTTCAAAAGAAAGAAATATTAGAGCTTTTGCCATATTGGTTGGCGTACTGGCAATAGCAATACTTGGTTATATTGCATATAATGCAAACATAATTAAAAAGAACAGTAAAAACAATGTGGTTACCAATGAGAAAGTAGAATTACAACATACAACCGTAAATACTGAAGTTAAAGAAGGAGTATATATAACTGATGTATCTGAAGTAGTAGAAAATGTAATGCCTTCAATTGTGGCAATAACATCAAAAAAATTAATTGCAACAACTAATCCATTCTCATTCTGGGGATTTCAAGATAATACCGAAAAATATTCAGAAGGTGCTGGATCAGGAATAATAATTAGTCAAACAAAAGAAGACGTGTATATCCTAACTAATAACCATGTTGTATCAGGAGCAACTGAATTAAGTGTTCAATTTATTGATGGTAAAAGTGTAGATGCAATTGTAAAAGGAACTTCAACAGCAAAAGATATTGCTGTATTAGTAGTTAAAATAAAAGATATTGAAGAAAGCACTCTTGAAAGTATTAAGATTGCAACTTTAGGTAATAGTAATGATCTTAAAGTTGGAAACGGAATAATTGCAATCGGTAATGCTCTAGGATATGGGCAATCAGTTACAACAGGTGTAATTAGTGCTTTAAATAGAATCTTAGCAAGTGATAGTTATAGCAACAAAATGATTCAAATTGATGCTGCAATAAATGGTGGAAATTCAGGTGGAGCATTATTAAATAGCAAAGGTGAAGTTGTTGGAATAAATTCAGCTAAATATTCATCAAATGCTTTATCTTCATCAGCAAGCATTGAAGGAATGGGGTTTGCTATTCCAATTAGTGACGTTGAAGAAATAATAACAGCATTAATGAATGGAAAAAAACCTGAAGAAGGAATCAAATTAGGAATTGAAGGATATATGACAACAGATCCACAAATAGCTATGTATAACTTCCCAGAGGGATTCTATGTTGCAAATATCATTAAAGATAGTAATGCATATAATTCAGAATTAGAAATAGGAAACATCATTACAGAAGTAGATGGTAAGAAAGTAGAAAGTGTAGAAACTATTTCTGGTGTATTAGCAAGCAAGAAAAAAGGGGATAAAGTTAAATTAAAAGTAAAATATATTAGTAATAGAGAATATAAAGAAAAAGAAATTTCTATAAAACTATCATAAGAGGATAATAATCCTCTTTTTTAATATCAATTTTTATTATATAATTAATATGATAGAAATGAGGGAATCATGGAAGAGAAAAAAAATGATATTGAAGAATTAGAACCATCAGCAAAAAAAGAAATTCAAGATATTGAAGAATTAGAAACTCCAAAAGAAGAAAAAAATAATGACGTTAATTATGTAAAAAAAATAACTAAATATTTAGACGATGTTCCAGATTATACAAAAGACTATGGATGGAAAGAAATGGAAGACGGACAAATAATGAGTATTCTATGTTACTTATGTTTTCTAGTATTTGTCCCAATACTAACCAAAAACAAAAATAATTATGTTCAATTTAATATTAAACAAGGATTAAACCTATTTATATTAGAAGTAATCGCAGCCGCCATATTAAGTATATTAGGAGCAATATTCATATATACAATAACTTGGGTTGTTACAGTACTATCTATAATAGTAACCTTATGTTTCTTCTCTTTATCTGTAATTGGAATATTTAATGTCTATCATGAAGATGCAAAAGAATTACCATTTATAGGCAAATTTAAAATAATAAAATAATTATATTTATTGAATAAATTAACTGAATGATTTATAATCGTAGATAGGATAAAAGGTGTGTTTATGAAAAACAGAGATTTAGCAATTTTATTTATAATTTACATTGGAATGATGGCAAATTTAATATTATGGTATTTTAATGCCGTAAGTGAAATGTTCTTCTATATTTTTACTGCTTTAGCACTTGCAGCACTATTTGTTTTAACACTAACTATAATATTATCAAGAACAACAGATGATACATTAGCAAATTTAAAATATAATTATATGAGTTCAACAAAAAGTGTATTAGTAGAATTAGATATAAATAATTTTAGAATGCTTACACTAGTATATGGTGTAGAAAAAATGAATGAAGTTGTTTCTCAACTTAAACAAAGTATTTTATATATATTCCCAGATGCAACACTATATACAAAATATACAGATCATTTTATTTTTTGTACTCATGTAACAGATAAAAAAGATATTAAAAATGCCTTTACAGAAATCCAAAGAAAAATAAAAGAAAATGAAGTAGATAATATCTTCTCAATTGGCTTAAGTTGTGGTGTATATTATCCAAACTATAAAGAAGATTTTGAACAAGCTTTAGATAATGTATATCTTGCATTTAAAAATAGCAAACAAAGTATTAAAAACTCAATTTCTTTCTATGAACCAAACAAATTAGAAGGATTAATTGAAGAAAATAAAAATATTAAAGAGACTATTAATCATATTCTAAACAAAAATTTCCAAATATATTATCAACCAAAATATGATACAAAAACCAAAAACATAATTGGTAGTGAAGCTTTAATAAGATTAGTAGCAGAAACAGGGGAGGTTATTTCTCCAAGTGTATTTATTCCTATCGCAGAAAAAAATGGCTTAGTAACATATATTGATAGATACGTAATTAAACAAGTATGTATATTTATTAATAAACTAAAAAAAGAAAATATAAAATTTGGAACAATTTCAGTTAACTTATCAAGAGCATCATTAACAGATGATGACCTAATTGATTTCCTAGAAAAGCTATTTGCAAGATATGGAATCGAGAAAAATGATATTGAACTAGAAATAACTGAAGGTGCAGAAGGACAAGGAAACAACTTTGTTCAAGACTTCATTGAAGTATTTGGTAATAAATATAGAATTGCAATAGATGACTTTGGAACAGGATATTCATCATTAGAATTTTTAAAAGCATCCGCAGTTAAAACAATTAAAATAGATAAATCTTTCATTGATGACAAATCTGCATCAGGAAGAAAGATTCTAACAAATCTAATAGAACTTGCTAAAGAACTTAAATATGAAACTATCTGTGAAGGAGTAGAAAAACAAGAAGATTACGATTTCCTAAAGAAAATTAATTGTGATTATATCCAAGGATTCTATTTTTCTAAACCATTACAGGAAAATGAATATATTGAATTATTAAAGAAATAGAAAAGAGTTAAATCTTTTCTTTTTTATGCCTATTTATATGTATAAAAATAATGTTTTACTTTTTAAAAATAATATGTTAAAATACTTGTGACATTTTAAGTGGGCAGCAATTCCCACTTTTGTTATTTTATTGGAGGTGTTTCGTGGAAACTAAATGGTTTAAATTAATCAAGGAAGAATTGCAAAAAAGTCTTAACGATTTAGAAATAATCGTTGATGAAGTTACATATTATGAGCAAGGAAAAAATAAGTTTCTAACAGTTGTATTAGACAAAATAGGTGGAATAGATCTAGATACAATTGTCGAAGCAACTCATATTATTAACCCAATAATCGATAAATTGGATTTACCTATTGAAGACTATATTTTAGATTGTATAAGTAAGGAGAGATAAAATGAATACAGAATTAGTAAAAGCAATAGACTTGATTGTAGAAGAAAAAGGAATTTCAAAAGACTTTATATATGATGCATTAGAAAGTGCATTAGCTAGTGCCTATAAAAAGAATTTTGAATCAAAAACAAATGTAAAAATTAATATTGATCGTGAAACTGGAGATATTAAAGTTTATTCATATATGGTTGTTGTAGATGACTATGATGATGGAACTGAAACAGTTGATGAAGAAGGTAACAAAGTAGTTATTCCTCCTGAAATCAATCCAGATGCACAAATATTACTTGAAGAAGCTAAAGAATATAAGAAAGATGCTAAAATTGGTGATGAAATTGAAATCGAAGTTACACCAACTGATTTTGGTAGATTAGCAGCTAGTACAGCAAAACAAGTTATTAAACAAAAATTAAGAGAAGCTGAAAAAGAAATAGTAAATGAAGAATTTAGAGATAAACAATATGAATTAATGATTGGTATGGTTGCTCTAGAAGATGCATACAACTATTATATTGATCTAGGTAAAGCAAGAGGAATTTTACCAAAGGATGATATTATTCCTGGTGAAACAATTGAAATGGGATCTAATATCAAAGTATATATTACAAAGATTACTGAAGGACCTAAAGGACCAATTATCAAATTATCAAGAAAACAATTTGGTTTTGTTAAAAGATTATTTGAACATGAAATTCCAGAAATTCAATCTGGTGATGTTCTAGTATATGGCGTAGCAAGAGAAGCTGGTGTAAGAAGTAAAGTAGCTATCTACTCTGAAAACGAAAGAATCGACGCAATAGGGGCTTGCATTGGTGAAAAAGGTTCAAGAATTGCTGGAATTTTAAAAGAATTAAATGGTGAAAAGATTGATTTAGTTCTATATAGCAAAAATCCAGAAGAATTTATTAAGAATGCTTTAGCTCCAGCAAAAGACGTAATTGTTTCAATTGTAGATGATAAACATGCTGTATGTTTCGTAAATAATGATAACTTAAAACTTGCCATTGGTAAGAAATGGAGCAATGTTCGTTTAGCAAGTAAGTTAACTAAATATGAACTAGAAATCAAATCATTAGAGGAAGAAACACAAAAAGGAAATCTATAATGAATCATATAAAAAAAATACCTATGAGAATGTGTATAGTTACTCGTGAAAGATTTCCAAAAAAAGAATTACTTAGAATAGTAAAAACAGAAGAGGGAATAGTACCAGATTTAACAGGTAAAGTTAATGGACATGGTTGCTATATAAAAAAAGACTTAGGTGTTTTAGAAAAATTAGAAAAGAATAAAATATTAAATAGTGTGTTTGAATGTGAAATTGATCCTAGCGTATACGATAATATTAGGAGTGCGATTGAAAATGGATAGACCAACATGGGAAGAACACTTAATGAATGAAGCTGTTTTAGCTAGCGAAATGAGTACATGTGAATCAAGAAAAGTTGGAGCTGTAATAGCTAAAGATACACATATTATTTCAAAAGGCTTCAATGGCCCAGCTGCAGGACTAGAACACTGTGGTGAAATAGGTGGCTGTGCTAGAAGAAAAATGCCAGACTATGAAAGTGGAAAATATCTAGACAAATGTAGAGCAGTACACGCTGAACAAAATGCAATAAACTTTGCGGCTAGATACGGAATATCAACTGAAGGAGCAACATTATATGTAAACACATGCCCTTGTAATCAATGCATGGGTTCTATAATAAATGCTGGAATAAAAGAAGTTGTTTATGAAGGATCTTATAATAGCAATTCAATAGAAATGGCACAACAAGCTGGAATTGCAATGAAACAGTATGTAAGAACAAGGAAAAAATAAATAAACTAATACGAAAGGTGGAATATTATGTTAGTAAAAGATTATGCGAAAGATGTTAATTTATCTGTTGCGGAAATATTAAAGAAATGTAAAGAATTAGGAATTAATGCAACAGATGCAGAATATATGCTTGATGATGACGATATAATTATGCTAGATAACACTATCAATATAATTAGTGCTAATGAAGAAACTACTTTAGAAGAAGAAGACGAAATTGATGAAAAAGTAGATGAAATTATTAGTATTGAAAATATTCAAAGAGATATAGTAAACGCAACATCTAAACAAAAATTAAAAAAGAAAGATAATATTAAGAATAATAGTGAATTTAATACATTAAAGAAACAAATGTATAAAAATAAGAGTAAGTTAAAAACAAATAGCGTTGTAGAAGATGTTATTCTTTATGATGAAGGAATGACTCTATATGAACTTGCTCAAAAAATGCAAGTAAACCCAGCTGAATTAATTAAGAAATTAATTGGTTTAGGTATGATGATCACAATGAACGATAAAATTGATTATGATACAGCTGAAATACTTGTTTCAGATTACAGTAAAACTCTAAAAAGAGCGGAAACTCAAGATGTAACTGATTTTGATAATTATGAGGTAATAGATAATGAAAATGATTTGGTGTCTCGTCCACCTATTGTAACTATTATGGGACACGTAGACCATGGTAAAACATCATTACTTGATTATATCCGTGAAACACATGTTGTTGAAGGAGAAGCTGGTGGTATTACTCAAGCTATTGGCGCATATCAAATAGAATATAACGATAAAAAGATTACATTCATTGATACTCCAGGCCATGCTGCATTTACCGCTATGAGAGCAAGAGGAGCTAGTGTAACAGATATTGCTATTATTATAGTTGCTGCAGATGATGGTGTAATGCCTCAAACTAAAGAAGCAGTAGATCATGCATTAAATGCCAATGTTCCAATCATTGTAGCTGTAAATAAAATAGATAAGCCTGATTCAAATCCAGATAGAGTTATGACGGAAATGGCCGAAATAAATGTAACACCAGAAGCATGGGGAGGAAATGTACCATTCATTAACATTTCTGCTAAAACAGGTGAAGGAGTGCCTCTACTACTTGACACAATCTTAGCAATTGCAGAAGTTAATGATTATAAGGCTAATCCAAATAGATATGCAGTTGGTGCTGTAATCGAGTCAAAATTAGATAAAAACGTTGGTGGAATAGCATCATTCTTAATTAAAAATGGAACATTAAGAATTGGTGACCCAGTTGTAGTTGGAACAAGTTATGCTAAGGTTAGAACAATGAAAAATGACTTGGGTATAAATATTCTAGAAGCTGGTCCATCTACTCCAGTAGAAATTACAGGCTTAACTGATAACCCATCAGCAGGTGATAAATTCATGGCTTTTGAAACAGAAGCCGAAGCTAAGAAAGTAGCTGAAAAACGTAGATTAGCAGAAGAAGAACAAAAGAATAAGAAAGAAGTAGTTTCTTTAGACGACTTATTTGCAAGAATCCAAGGCGGACAAAAAGAAATTAATGTTATCCTAAAATGTGATGTACGTGGTTCAGAAGAAGCTGTTAAACAAGCCTTAGAGAAAATTGAAGTTGGCGACGTTAGAGTTAGAGTTATAAGAAGTGGTATTGGTACTATTACTGAATCAGATGTAGTACTAGCTAATGCTGGAAATGCCATAATAATTGGATTTAATGTAGTACCTAGTCATATAACTAAAGAAATAGCTAAAGAATATTCAGTTGATATAAGATTATATTCAATTATCTATAAATTAGTTGAAGATATGGAAGCGGCTATGAAAGGTATGTTAGAACCAGAATTTGAAGAAAAAGTAATTGGTTCAGCAGAAATTAGAAAAATATTTAAATTCTCTAAAGTTGGAAATATTGCTGGTTCATATGTAACAGATGGAATTGTAAAAGTAGGATCTAAAGTTAGAATCATAAGAGATGGTATTATTATCGCAGAAGATGTAATCAATAGTGTTCAAAGAGAAAAAGACTCTGTAAAAGAAGTTAAAAAAGGCTTTGAATGTGGTATTACACTAGAATCATATAATGATATAAAAGTTGGCGACTCTTTAGAACTATATGAATTAGTTGAGGTTAAAAATGTCTAGTCATAAATTAGATAGAATTGCATCTGATATGCAAAAGTATATTTCACAAATATTACTTGAAGAAGCAAGAGATGAGTTTTTAAAAACTATTACAATTACATCTTGTAAAATATCAAGTGATTTAGGATATGCTAAAATATATTTCACATCTATTCTTGATAGAGATAAAAAAGAATTAGAAAAAGAAATGAATGAAGCAAGCAGCTTTATTCGTGGAAGATTAAGTGAAAAATTAGATATAAGAAATACTCCTGAACTAACATTTGTATTTGACGACTCAATTGAATATGGTAAAAGAATTGAGGATTTAATCGAAAAAATACACAGTAAAACAGATGATGAATAAAATAATTATCGTAAATAAAGAATCTGGTATGACCAGTAGAGATGTCGTAAATAAATTAAACAAAATACTTGGAACTAAGAAAATTGGCCATACTGGTACCCTTGATCCAATTGCATCTGGTGTATTAGTCATATGCGTAGGAAAATATACTAAATTAGTAGATCATATTGTTAGTTTAGATAAAGAATATATTGCTACAGTAAAACTTGGAATCTTAACAGATACCCTTGATATAACAGGTAATGTTCTAGATAAAAAAGATTACCATACAACAGAATCTCAAATAAAAGAAGTCTTTAATAGTTTTATAGGTAGTTACTTACAAGAAGTTCCTAAATATTCTGCAGTTAAAATAAATGGAAAAAAACTATACGAATATGCTAGAGAAAATATTGAAATAAATCTCCCAAAAAGAGAAGTATCAATATATGAACTAGAATTATTAGAGTTTAATAAAGATGGTTTTAAATTTAGAACTAAAGTCTCTAAAGGAACTTATATTAGAAGTTTAATAAATGATATATGTAATAAACTAAACACCTATGGAACAATGGCTGATCTAATAAGAACAAAACAAGGAAAGTTTAGTATCGAAGAAGCTTATTCTCTTGAAGATATAGAAAATAATAACTATAAGTCATTAAACATCGAAGAAGTACTTGATTTAAAGGTATTAAATTTAAACGATAGCAATGCAAAATTAGTTATGAATGGAAATAAACTTAACTTAGATATCGAAGATGGGGATTATTTAATAAAAATAAATAATCAAGATGAAGCAATATATAGTTTTCTAAATAAAGAGGGTAAAATAAAAATTAAGTTTTAAAAAAAGATTGTATTATACAATCTTTTTATTTTTCTACAAATATTGGTTTATTCTGTTTTTCAAAATCAAATGAACTAGTATTCATTACAATATCATATATAAATGCCGCATTATATTCCAATTTATATTGAACACTATCAAAATCTTTCTTAATAGGCAATGTAATATCTTTCTTAATAGAATTTAAATATTTCTTACCAGCTTTATTAAACCCTAAAATAGTCATATATTTTAAATCTTCTTTAGCATCTTCCTTAGTTATACCAAGAAGAATATGTGTTAACATTCTACTAATTTTATTATAGGTATATCTTTTTGATTTAACATTATCTATTAATTCTTTTAATGAATCAGACTTTAAAATTTGCTCTTTTAGTAAATAATCAATTCCTTCAGAAACATCTAAATAATTAGATATATTATTATTTAAAACAATATGATATTTAAGTAAATTAAATAACTCATCTTCATCACATTTCTTTAATAATTTATATGATTCAATAGGTAAATATTTCTTAATATCTTCATTATTATTAAACTTATTTCTAATATTAGAAGCACTAATAATATCACTAGTACTATCTAAATCATGGTATTCACTAGTTCTTTTAATACAAACAGGTTCTATTTCATAATTATTAGCCTTTATAGCTTTAATATAAGATATTCCTAGTAAATCATTAGGATTATATTCAAAATCAATTCCTATAGCCTTAGAAAGGGCAGTAGGGTAATTTAATCCTGTTTTTAAATACTCTTTAACTTTATCGTTAAAACTATCATCATTTAATTGTTTATCTGCAATATCTTCTAGTTTCTTTATATCATCTATTTCGCTACCAAACACAATCTTTTTTACCTTTAATTCATTTAATAATCTAATTGATGTATTAGCAAATGTATCTGCACTTTGAGTACCAAATAGGGCAGGTAATTCAATAACTAGATCAACACCATTATCTAAAGCTATTCTTATCTTATCTTCTTTAGATAACAAAGATATTTCTCCACGTTCCATAAAGTAACCATTTAATACTAAAACTAATAATGAATCAGGATATAATTCTTTTATTTTATTAATATGATAAGTATGCCCATTATGAAAAGGATTATATTCCGCAACTAAACCAATTATTTCCATATGTTACCTCGCAAGTCCCATAATATCATATTTAATTTACTTTTTCAAAAATATTTGGTATTATTCACTCGTGAGACATCTAAAAGAGGTGATATAAATGATTTTAGCTATCGTTGGTCCAACTGGTGTAGGTAAAACTAAACTAAGCGTTAAACTAGCTCAAAAGTATGATGCTGTTATTGTAAACTGTGATGCCGTGCAAGTATATAGAAAACTAGATATTGGTAGTGCAAAACCAACTGAAGAAGAAAAAGAAAATGTAGAACATTTACTATTTGATATTAAAGATGTAACAGAAGATTACACAGTTAAAGATTATCAAAAAGACTTAAGAGAAATACTTGATAAATATAAAGATAGAAATATAGTAATTGTTGGTGGTACAGGTCTATATCTATGTGCTGGACTATTTGATTATGAATTCTTTGAAGATGAGAAAAAAGACTTTAGTAAATTTACAAATGAAGAACTATATAACATGGCTAAAGAAAAAAATCCTGATATGGAAATTCATATGAATAATAGAATTAGATTAGAAAGATATCTAACTAAAACAAATGAAAGTCATAACGAAGATAAACAATTATACCCATGTACCTTTATAGGTTTAACTTTACCTAGAGATATTTTATATGAAAGAATTAATAAAAGAGTAGATAAGATGTTTGAAGATGGTTTACTTGAAGAAGTTAAATCATTATATAACTTAAAAGATAAAGCAAGAGTCTTATCTAGTGCAATTGGTTATAAAGAAGTAATGGATTATCTAGATGGCAAAATAACTCTAGATGAAACTAAAGACTTAATAAAGAAGAATTCTAGACATTATGCTAAAAGACAATATACTTGGTTTAATAATAAGATGGATGTTAAATGGTTTGATGTTAACCTAAATAATTTTAATGAAACTATTGATTCCGTAATAAATTATATTGAAAGCAAATAAAAAAAGAATATTTTAAATATTCTTTTTATTTTGAACTTAATAATAATTCAATTAGTTTTTCAGGATCAACTTCATTATATACAATATCGTATAACATTTCTATTAATGGTAAATGAACTCTTTTTCTTTGTAATAATTGATATACAACATTTAATGCATGATATCCTTCAACAGTGGTATCCATTAAATACTTTTGGGCTTTTTTCTTATCCTCTGCAAGTAATTTACCAAAACTATAATTTCTTGATTTAATACTAGTACATGTAAGAATTAAATCACCAATTCCTGCATAAGATAATACAGTCTTTTTACTACCACCCATATAATAAATAATATCTTTCATATCATGAATAGCTTCGGTAATTAAAAATGCTTGAGTTGAATTTGAATAACCAAGTCCATCAAGTATACCAGAACCTATGGCATAAACATTTTTTACACAACCACATATTTGTAAACCAATTATATCGCTACTTTCTCTAATCTTTATTTGACTTCCCATTAGAGCATTCATAACTATCTTTTTAGTCTTTCTACAATAACTAGCAAGAGCTAAAGATCCAATTTGTCCGGTTAGTAAATCTTTTGCAAAAGTGGGACCAGATAATACCGCAATATTTCTTGTATTAAGTATTTTTTTAACAACCTCACTTAATAATTCACCGGTTGTATCTTCTAAACCTTTAGAAGCAATACAAATAGGGGTACCTTTATAATATTCTTTCATGTTTCTAGCAGTAATATCAACATATTTAGAAGCTGTAACAATAATAATTAAATCAGCATCTTCCATAACATATTCTAAATCATTACTAACGCTAATTCTTTTTAATTCAATATCATAAATAGACTTAAGCATTCCTGTATCTTTATATTCTTTAGCAACATCAGGATTCTCAGTCCACATTTTAATTGTATTTCCATTTTTTCTAGCTACATTAGCTAAAGCTAAACCATAAACCCCAGTTCCAATTATACTTATATTCATTTTGTTATCTCCTTATAAACTTTATATAAATTTCCTTCAACGCCATTATTCTTTGGCCTATAATATACTTTTCCTTTTAATTTACTAGGCATATACTCTTGTTTAACATATGCATTTGGATAATCATGAGGATACTTGTAAGTTTTTGTATCTATTCTAATATTATCGGGTACATCACCAAAATCACCTTTATGAATATCATTTATTGCCATATCAAATGCAACATGTGAAGTATTACTCTTAGGCGATATAGCCATTTCTGTAACAATTTGCCCAATAGGTATTCTAGCCTCAGGCATTCCAACTCTTTCAGCAGCATTTATTGCAGCATCTAATCTAGGCCCAATTCCGGGATTAGCCATACCTATATCTTCATAAGCAATAACACTTAATCTTCTAAATAACGATTCTAAATCACCTTGTTCAACAAGTCTTGCTGCATAATGTAAAGCAGCATCGGGATCACTACCACGAATAGACTTTTGTAAAGCACTTAATAAATCATAATGACCAGTTTCATTTTGATCAACAAAGAATGCCGGCTTAGAATTAATTTCACTAACATGTTTTAATGTAATATGTTTTGAATTAGAAGAGTAATAAGAAACTTCTAATAAATTTAAAGCAAATCTTAAATCGCCATTAGCTAACTTAGCAATATATTCTTTAGCATCATCATCTAACTTAATTTTAGGTAAACTACTCTTAGCTTTATCAATACCCAGTTTAATATCATCAGTTGTTAAACTTTTAAGTTCAAATATCTGACATCTACTTCTAATCGCAGGATTAATTTTATGATAGGGATTAGCAGTAGTTAAACCAATTAATATTATTTTTCCATTTTCTATATAGGGCAAAAGAATATCTTGCTTATCTTTATTCATTCTATGAATTTCATCTACAATAAGAATAATTTCTCCAGAAAATATTGCCTCATTAATAACCATATCAAAATCTTCTTTTTTATTAATTACAGCATTTAAAAAACGATATGGACAATCAAGTTCACAGGCTATAGCATTAGCAATAGATGTTTTACCAATCCCAGGATTACCATATAAAATCATTGAAAATAACTTTTTATTTTTAACTAAGTTATATATTATTTTATTTTTACCTAATAAATGTTGCTGACCAATAACATCTTCAATTTTTGTTGGTCTTAAAATATTTGCAAGTATTTCCATTTAAATCACAAAAATATTATACCTTAATCAAAGAATTATTACAAACATTTAGGCATATTATTATTGAAATATTTTAAGCTAAAGTGTATAATCAACTTGTAATTTATTTATTTGACGGAGTAGTATCTAACTATTTTATAGAGAGCTAGTGTTTGGTGAAAACTAGTAAATAAGTTAAATATGAAGATAGCAAATTATAGTAAATCGCTTAACGGCGTTATAGTTTAAAGAGCATAAGAATTTATGAATTAAGGTGGCACCGCGGAATAACCGTCCTTAAATTAGTAAGTTCTTTTTTGTTGAAAGGAGAATTTTTATGAAAAAAATTATGAACAATTCATTAAACATTAAAAATGTCGGTGAAAATGTAGAAGTGTATGGATGGGTACAAAAGAAAAGAGACTTAGGTGGCTTAATATTTATTGACCTAAGAGATAGATCCGGAATAGTACAAATTGTTGTTAGACCTGAAAATAAATACTATGAAGTAGCAAATGGTTTAAAGAATGAATATGTCTTAAAAGTAACTGGTAAAGTATCTGAAAGAGAAAGCAAAAATAAAAATATTGCTACTGGAGATATCGAAATAGAGGTAGATGAATTAGAAGTATTAAATACTTGTGATGAATTACCATTTACAATAGATGATAATACTAATGCCTTAGAAGATACTCGTTTAAAATATAGATATTTAGATATCAGAAGAAATAAACTAAAAAACAACTTATTCTTAAGAAGTGAAATTCTAAATTATTTAAGAAATAAAATGCATGATTTAGGATTCATTGAAGTACAAACTCCAATTTTGACAGCATCAAGTCCAGAGGGTGCAAGAGACTTTGTTGTTCCATCAAGATTATTTAAAGGAAAGTTCTATGCTTTACCACAAGCTCCTCAAATCTATAAAGAATTGCTTATGGTAGGTGGATTCGAAAAATATTTCCAAATAGCACCATGCTTTAGAGATGAAGATGCTAGAGCGGACCGTACATTAGAATTCTATCAATTAGACTTAGAAATGTCTTTTGCTGAAGAAGATGAAATACTTAATGTTGGTGAAGAAATCTTCTATGATACATTTACAAAATTTTCAAATAAGAAGGTATCTCCAAGACCATTTAGAAGAATTGCTTATAGAGATGCAATTGATCTATATGGAACAGATAAACCAGACTTAAGATATGATATGACTATTTCAGATGTAACTGATGTATTCAAAAACAGTGAATTTGTTGTATTTAAAACTGTTCTAGAGCAAAATGGAATCATTAATGCAATTGTTGCAAAGAATTGTGCTGATAAATATTCTCGTAAAGATTTAGATAACTTAACTGATTTTGCTAAATCTAAAAAAGCATCTGGTTTAGCATACTTAAAATTTAATGAAGAGATAACTGGAAGTATTGCTAAAGTAGTTACAGAAGATGAACTTATCGCCTTAAAGAAAACATTAAAAATTGAAAATAATGACTTAGTTCTAATTATTTCTGGAAACAAAAAAATTGTAAAATCAGCATTAGGACAAGTAAGAATCAAAGTTGCTGAAGATATGAACATGATTGATAAAGATAGACTAGAACTATGCATAATCAATGACTTCCCAATGTTTGAATGGGATGAATATCTAAATAAATGGGATTTCTGTCATAATCCATTTAGTTTACCTCATGGTGGAATTGATGATTATAAGAATAAGAAAACAGAAGATATCCTAGCTTATCAATTTGACTTTGTATGTAATGGTAACGAAATGGCTAGTGGTGCAATAAGAAACCATGACTTAGATAGTTTAGCAAAAGGCTTCGAAGTAGTGGGTTATGGAAGGGAAGAAGTAGAACAAAGATTTAAATCAATCTTCACATCATTTAAATATGGATGTCCTCCACATGGTGGAATGGCACCTGGAATTGATAGATTAATTATGTTAATTCAAGATGAACCAAACTTAAGAGAAGTTCAAGCATTCCCACCATCAGCAAGTGGGCAAGACTTAATGATGGGTTCTCCAAGTGAACTTACTGATATTCAACTAAAAGAATTAGGACTTATAATTAAGAAAGAAGATTAAAAATACCGGTTTATTTAACCGGTTTTTAATTGATAAAAAAGTAATATTTTGATACAATTAATTTGATGATTTATGAAAAAACTAATACGTATAGACAAACCAAAAGATATCGTTGTACCAACTGAAAAAAAAGAATTATATGATGTAGATTATATATATATTCCTTTGCATAAAAATTTTAAACCTTTAGTGGATATTGGCGATAGTGTTTCTATGAGCCAAAAAGTCGCTACAAATGGCGATGTTTATTTGTATTCAAGTATATCTGGTAAAGTTGTATCTATATGTGAAGGTTTATATCATAATAACAAGAAGATTAAAGCAATTAGAATAGAAAATAACTTTAAAGAAAAAAAGGTTAGATTTGATGTTCGTGAAATAAAAAAACTAGATGATTTAAATAGACTATTAAACAATATTGATGATGAACAATTATCTAAAAGATTTGTTGTAGGAAAAGTTGACACTTTAATTTTAAATCTATTTGTAGATGAGCCATTTATAATGAATGAAACATTCTACTTTATAAATAATAGTGCTGAAATATTAGATACACTTGATTTAGTAGGTAAAGTTTATAAAGCATCAAAAATTCTTATAACTGTTAAGAATGTTGATTCATCTAACATAACATCATTAATAGACTTTAATGGTATGTATCCAAATATCCAAATTAAATTATTAGATGACTTATATTTATTAGAACGAAAAGATTTCCTATGTGCCCATATGGGACTAGATAAGAATAGAACTCTAGTTGTAAAACCTAGTGATTTATACAAGATTTATTATGCAATGAAATATAAAAGAAAACCTAATACTAAATATGTTACTATTGTAGGTAATAACACTAGTACACCAATAGTAAAAGATATAAAATTATATTCACTAGCATTAGATTTAATGAATGGAATTAAATATGAAACAGGTAGTCAATTTATTAAAAACGGTTTAATGACCGGATCAAAAATAACCTCATTTAACGAAATAATCGACGGTAATACTGAAGCTTTATTTATTATGAAAAAAGAAGAGGTTAAAGAACAAAAATGTCTTTACTGTGGTGCATGCTTAGAAGTTTGCCCAATGAGAATAGATCCTAAAAGACTAATGGATCATAAAATAACAAGCAAAAGATGTATTGATTGTGGTTTATGCAGTTATGTATGTCCAAGTTTTATAAACCTAAGAAAATACTTAAAAGGTGATAAAAATGAATAAAGTATTTAATCATACAAGAAAAAATATTAATCGAATTACTCTAATATATTTATTAAGTTTAATACCTTTAGTATTATATGGCACATATAAAAATGGAGTATTGTTATATCTAAATAAATATGTTCCTTTTTATGGAATATTTAGACCAATACTATTTTGCATAATACCATTTGCTATATATATGCTATATTCACTTATTAAAGAAAGAAAATTAAAACTTAATATTGATGCATTTTACTATACCGCGATTGGTATATTTATGCCTCCAGAAACAAGTTTATTGAAATACTCTGTTGCATTATTAGTTCTAATTCCAATTATAGATTTAATACCATTAGAATTTAATAAAGGTAGTTTAATTAAACTAATACTTGTATTAGCCCTATATTATATAGGTAGTTATTCATATTGGAATCTTCAAGAAGCAAATCATTTATATGACTTTTCCTTCGTTGACTTAGCAATGGGAAGAAGTATCGGGGGAATGTCTGCAACAAGCTTATTATGTGCTTTTATAACATTTATAATACTATGTTTATCAGGAAATTATAAAAAAAGCATAGCAATTATTTCTACATCATTATATTCAATATGCATTTTTACAATTTATTTTATAGAAAAAGATTCAACAATATTTATTAATTTTGCGGGTACAATTGCCGCCTTCATAATATTTGGAGCAAGTTTTAAACATTCTTCATATACAAGAATAGGCAAAATATTCTATTGTATCTTCTTAGTATTTTTAGCAATATTCCTAAATAGTATATTCCCATATGAAGGAGCATTTATTTCAATACTAAGTTGTTCCATTATAAGTAGGGCTATAGATAGAATATTTACAAGAAAGAAAAATAAATCAAAAATTATTCCAAAAGAATAATTTTTTTTAATGCAATACAAATCAAAAAATGATATACTTTAAAAGTAGGATGTGAAAATATGAGTAGCAATAGTAGTGAATCAAAAAATAAAGATTCATCAAAACTAAATGCAGCAGATGCAAAAATATTATTATGGGTTATAATTATAACAGTAATAATAACTTTATTATTGATTTTAATTTTTGGATTAAGTCCATCACAAAAGGCGGACCCCCCTCAAACAAAGCCGGATATGAGTACTGTAATTACAGAAAAAGAAACATTATTTTGCCCATTTTATAATGAATATATTGGCTTTTGGCAAAGCAGCCCACTTTTCAACACTATATATGAATATAGCTGTGCAAGAGTTCCAGAAGGTTTTTGCTTCAATTATGATGTAAACGATCCAAAGCAAGTAGAAGAGGAAGAAGCCTTTGTCGACATAAGAGAAGAACATCATTTATGCCCAACATATATCAGAGTAAGTTACCCTGTGGACGAAGAAGACGCAAAAAAATATTGGAATAAAAAATTCCTTGGAGAATTCATAATGCGATCAATATATGAACATGGTGAAGTACATGGTTATATTTGTGAGGATGATGTTAAATTTTTTGAACATTGTGAAGCAGATACCGAAGGAATAAACTTGGACGAATTATTTAATGATTGTGAATGTTCTAATGGATGCGGTTGGACAGATGTTGATGCATTCACTGATTTAGAAATTCAAAAAAAGAGCGACCACGATGATACATGGGCAAACACTTTATGGAAACATTCAGAAAATCCTGCAGACGAAATCGTTCAAGTTTCAGGATGCTCATTATTAGCAGTTGTTAATGCCTGTCATATGCTTGAAGTTGAAGCAACAGTTAAAGGAACAGCAGATTGGACCTACAATATAGCTAGATTCGAAGGTAATGCAGACTGGAATAAAACAGAAGAAATGATTGATCATTATAATTTAAAAAAAGTACCTTTATTTGATAATAATGACCCTAAACATTTTACATCAGCACCAACAGCTAAAGATGATGATGAAAAAATCCAATATGTCAAACAAGCTTTAGCAAGTGGTTATGCAGTAATTGCAAGCGGTAAAAGAGGAGATGATGGCTGTGAAGAAAATACAGGAACTTGTACTTTTACCAATTTTGGGCACTATGTTACAATAGTAGCAGCATATGAAGATAACACTTTTACTGTTGCAAATGCTATGGTAAGTAGAAGCGGAACAAATGGATGGCGCATGGATGCACACGATGTTGTTAAATATATGTATGTCGCCGTAGCAGTCGGAAAAGAAGACGCTAGAGATCTAATGGAATGTAGTACTCAAGGAGAAGAAGACCCAGAACATAACATAGTTAGAATTCAAGCCATTGAAGATAAAGTAAACGTAAGAAAAGAAATGAAAGTAAGCCAAACAGAAATATGCGGAAGAAAAGTGCATCTTAAAGAAATAATAAAAGTAGAAAATAAACTAGAACCAGATACATCTGGAGAATGTCAAAAAGGATGGTATAAAGTAGAGGATAATAAGGATGCTTATTGGCCAGGATGTTATGTATGTGCAGACTTTTTCGGAGAATATACTGAAGAAGAATGTACTGAAAGCGTAAAAAAATATACTAATAATAAAGAAGTAAGAGTTCGTGAACAACCAGCTACAAGTGGCAAAAGAATTGCCGAATTAGATTGTGGAACTGAAATAGAAGTTTGTAAAACTCCATTACATGATTCATCTAGTTCAGCCTGTACAGATGGATGGGTAAAAATAACTGGCGGAAAATATAATGGGTATTATATGTGTTCAAATTATTTAAACAGCACAAAGCCAGGAAATGAAGTATGCAACCCACCTGGTGGAGAAGACCCACCTGGAGAAGATCCACCATCACCAGGACCAACATCTACAAGCGGAAAATTAGGATCACAGAGTTCAAGCGGATACTGGTCTTCATGCCAAGATACTATAAAAAATATAAAATGGAGAATATATAAAGCTGGAAAAGATGAAACAATTTGTGGATCAGGCTGCTCACTAGTTGCCGTAGCAAACTCAGCAAAAAAACTTGGAAAAACAAGTGGAAATACTCCGCAAAATCTTGCTTCATGGTCTAATACAAGAATAACATATGAACAAACAGGATGGACATCAGTCACAAAAATTTTAGAACATGCAGGATTAAAGCAAAGTGGGGGATGGTTATGGCAAAATTACAAAACATCTACATCTGATAAAATAGCAGCAATACGAAAGACTCTTGCTGCCGGTAACGTTGTAATAGCTGGTGGCGATAGGCAAAATGGAAATCCATATAGTGAATATTACGGGTTAACATGCAATGGGAATCCTTCACTTCAAAGAAAAGGATTTTGTGTGTTTAGTAACAACGGACATTTTGTGACAATTATAGGAATTACAGCAGATGATAAATTAATAATTGCAGGCGCTTCTGTTGGAAAAAACGGTTCATCATCAAACGATGGATTACCAGCAGATGCAGTTCTAAAGCCTTCAAATAAAGCTATTGCGGTTACAAAATAAAAGCATAATAAAAAAGAAAGGAATAAATATGAAAAAAGTCAAAATAATTATTCTATTATTCAGCATATTTCTATTATGCGGATGTAATTCAAAAATGGTTTTAGAAATAAATAATTCGTCAATAAATGAAACACTATCATTTGAAGGCGAAACACCAAATAAAGATGATGTTAAATTATATAAATATATACTCGAATCAGACTATGGCTATGAGATAAATGAAGAAGAAAACAAATTTACCAAATCTTTTTCATTTGAAGAATATCAAAATGATACAAAAATAACTGAAAATAGTATTATAGACAACTGCTTTAGATATGCCAAAATATTAAAAGATGAAGACAACGAAGCCTATACTTTTATGATTGGAAATTTTAGATGTGAAGAAGAATTAGAACAAATCGATAAATTGGATTTTATAATCAAAACAGATGGCATAATAATCAATAGTAATAAAGCGGTAGAAGATAATGGCGAACTTATTTGGACATTCACAAAAGACAATTATAAAGATCAATACATTTATTTTACAATTAGTCATAAAGAACAGCCACAAAGCACTGAAGAGGCAACTGGCCCAGAAGATGCTGGATACTATCAAAGAGAAGATGGCGATTGGGTAAATATAGAAGAAGAAAAGAAACAAAAAGAAATGGAAGAAAAATCAAAACAACAATTACTACTTCTTGCAGGTATTGTCGGAGGATTCGTATTAATTGTTCTTGTTGCTTTCTTCATAAGTATATTTAAAGCAAATAAAAATAAATAATAAACAAAAGGAACATTAAAAATGAAAAATATAAAATTAGTAATCATATTAATGGGAATAATATTGTTATGCGGATGCACAACAGAATCAGTTTTAGAAATAGATGAAGCAACTGTCAATGAAGTACTAACCTTTGATGGAGAAACAAAAGACAAAGACTTCACAAAAGAATATATTGCTTTAGCAAATTTAGTGGGGGTAAAAGAGGAGTATAAAATAGACAAATTATCAAACGGATATAGATATAGTGCCTCATTTAATATTGATGAATTTTCGAAAGATAGTATTACAGCACATTGTTTTAAAAACATTAAAATAGAAGCTGATAAAAAAAGTCAGAATTATATAATCGAAATGGAAAATTTTGATTGCAAAGAAGAATTAGAACAAGCCGATAAATTCACATTAAAAATCAAAGCAGATGGAGAAATTAAAGAATGTAATAATTTTAGTACATCTGGTGATTATCTTGTTTGGGTTTTTACGGAAGACAATATTCCAAATGTAAATTGTAAAATAAGCTATGGTGAAGGGGAGGAACCAACAGAAGACCCAATTGAAGAACCAGTTCCTGTTGAGGAAGATCCAAAACCAGAAATAGAGGAAAAGCCTGAATTACCACCAAAACCAGAAATACCAAGAGACGAACAAATTAAAAATACACTGATTGGAAGTTCTATTGCGGTGGGCTTCGTACTAGTAATTGCAATCGGAATGATAGTAAGCGCAAAAGCAGCTAATAAGAATAGATAAAAAGTATGAATTTCATACTTTTTTATTTGCATTATCTATTTAATTTTTAGCAATAATTTTGTATAATGTAATCAAATGACTTGAAAGGAATAAGAAGTATGCGCAACGAAGAAATAGAAGCAATTAGACAAGCCGCTAATATTGTAGATATTATTTCCGATTACATTCCTCTAACAAAAAAAGGAAATAATTATGTAGCACCTTGTCCTTTTCATAAAAGTGGTCAAGAAAGAACCCCAAGCTTTACAGTATCAAAAGATAAACAAATATTTAATTGTTTTGCATGTAATAAAGGTGGAAATGTCTTTAGTTTTATCATGGATTATCAAGGGGTTGGATTTCTTGAGGCAGTTAAAACTGTCGCAGATAAAGTAGGAATAGATTTTAAATATAATAATAAAAATGCTAAATCAGAAACATATAAAAAAGAATTTGAAACAATGGATTTAGCCTGCAAATTCTACTTAAACAATCTTAATACCAAGAATGGGGTAGAAGCAAAGAAATATTTATTAGATCGTGGCATAGATGATGAAATAATTAAAGAATTTGAAATAGGTTTATCTACTCAAAATAGAACATCTTTATATGATTTTTTAACTAAACAAGGAGTAGACTTGCAAACCATTGATAATATAGGTTTAGTTAATAAAAATGGGGTGGATGTTTACGACACATTCTTAAATAGAATAATGATTCCTATAAAAAACATTAATGGTCAAGTAGTAGGTTTTACAGGAAGAATATATCACAATGAAGATCAAGCAAAATATGTTAATTCAAAAGAAACAGTAATATTCAAAAAAAGCGAAATAATCTTTAACTTTGATAAAGCAAAAAACTATGCAAAACAAGAAAAACAAATTATTGTCGTAGAAGGAAATATGGACGCAATAAAGATGTTTGCTAGTGGCATTAAAAACGTTGTAGCATTACAAGGTACAAGTCTAACCAAATTCCATTTAGATGTCTTTAAAAAATTAAATATACCCGTAATAGTTATGCTAGATAATGATGCAGCAGGATTAAATGCCACACTAAAAAATGGTGAATTATTACATAATTATGGCATAGAAACAAAAGTTGTAAGATTAACTGGATATAAAGATCCAGATGAGTATATAAGAGGCAATGGGGTAGAAGCATTAATAAGTAATATAAATAATGCCACCACTTTTGTAGACTTTAAAATAAACTATTTAATTAGCAACACTAACTTCAATAGTTCAATTGATGTTGCCGATTTTATTAAAGAAGTAGCTAAACTTCTTAAATCAGTAGATGCTGTTACACAAGATGTTATCCTATCTAAATTAGAAAATAACACCACTGTAAGTGTCGAAATAATTAAAAATGAATTAAGAAATAATTTAGTATCTGAAAAAAGAATAGATTCTTTAGATCAAAAAAGGCGAACGAATATTTCAAAAAAACGTAGTAAATATGACATTTTATGCAAAAAAATCTTGTTTTATTTGCTAAATGGTGTAAAATATATTAATGTTTTTAGACAAGAAATTGGGTACTTTGAAGAAAAGAAGGAAAGGGAGCTCTTTAATGAGATAAATTATTTTTACAAGAATAATCAAGATGTTTTTTTGGCAGATTTTATTACTCACATAAATGGTAATCAAGAGTTATCCGAGATGGTAAATGAATGTTTAAATGAAAATAATGATGAAGAACTTAATTATGATTCATTTATTGAGTACATTTCTCTTATGAAAAAAGAAATGAACAAAATCGAACTAGAAAAGACCAAGAAACAAGTAAAATCCGAAATGGATATTGATGCCAAAGTAAAATTAATTGAAAAATTGGCTAAATTAAAAAAAGGATGTGTGGATAATGAAAAAGGCGACTAAAAAAGAAACAAATATAGAAGAATCAACTATCGAAGAACTAGTTGTAGAAAAACCAAAGAAAAAAACAAAAAAGAAAAATAAAGAAGAAATAAAAGAAGTAGAGAAAAAAGAAACAAAAAAGAAAACTACTAAGAAAAAAATAGAAGAAACTCCAACTGAAGAGACAATTGAAGATTTAGATTTAGAAATTAATGATGTAGAAGCAAGTGAAATAAATGATAACAGTCAATTAGATGATATTAAAAACGAGTTATTAGAAACTGGTAAAAAAGACGGATATATTACATTTGAATACTTAGCGGATACATTAAAAAAATACAATATAGATAATGATTTACTAAATGACGTATTAGGTAATTTATATAATTTCTTAATGGAAAATAATATTCCAGCAATAAATGAAAGTGATAAGAATTTATCTGAAGAACCAAACCTTAGTGATTTAGAAGAACCTACATTGCTAAGTGATGAAGATATAACTAAAGACGTAAATATTAACGATCCAGTAAGAATGTACTTAAAAGAGATAGGTAAAATTCCTCTTCTAACAATGGAAGAAGAAATGAATTTAAGTATTCGTTCTGCACAAGGCGATGAAGAAGCAAAAAGATTACTTGCTGAATCAAACCTACGTCTTGTAGTATCAATTGCTAAAAGATACGTTGGACGTGGATTATTATTCCTTGATTTAATTCAAGAAGGTAACATTGGTTTAATGAAAGCCGTAGATAAATTTGATTATTACAAAGGATATAAATTTTCTACATATGCAACATGGTGGATTAGACAAGCAATTACTCGTGCACTAGCAGACCAAGCTAGAACAATTCGTGTACCAGTTCACATGGTAGAAACAATTAATAAAATGGCTAGAATTCAAAGACAATTAACTCTTGAATTAAATAGAGAACCAACTGAAGAAGAAATAGCTAAGAAAATGGGTATTGGTGTAGATAAAGTTAGAGATGTAATGAAAATAAGTCAAGATCCAGTATCTCTAGAAACTCCAATTGGTGAAGAAGATGATTCACATTTAGGTGAATTCTTAAAAGATGAATCAAGTTTATCTCCAGAAGAGTATACTGAAAATGAAATATTAAAAGAAGAAATAAAAGAAGTATTAGCATCATTACAACCAAGAGAACAAGAAGTTCTAGAATTAAGATTTGGTTTAAAAGATGGTACTTGTCATACTCTTGAAGAAGTTGGAAAGAAATTTAATGTAACAAGAGAAAGAATTAGACAAATTGAAGCAAAAGCCTTGAGAAAATTGAGACATCCTTCTAGAGCAAAAAAATTAAAAGACTTCATGGAGGGATAATGGCTTTAAAAAGAATTGAAGCTATTGCATCATTAGTTCCTAATGATGCTTTTGTTTTAGATATAGGTACTGATCATGCATATTTACCAATATACTTAATAAAAAACAAAATTGCTAAATATGTATATGCATCAGACATTGCAGAAGGGGCAATTCTTCAAGCAATATCAAACATCAATA
The DNA here is from genome assembly GCA_016288635.1 of Caryophanales bacterium. GTDB lineage: Bacteria > Bacillota_I > Bacilli_A > RF39 > UBA660 > JAEEKZ01. The sequence goes on along the minus strand of JAEEKZ010000007.1, from coordinate 40,139 downwards.
AATATAGCTTATCAGGTAAAATAAAAACCTTTTTGACAGATGGAATAAAAGATATTCCCAAAGATTATAATGTAATAACGATCTCAGGAATGGGAACAGAAACCATAAAAAAAATCTTAAATAAAAATTTATTCTTAGATACATATATTATTCAATCAAACAATGATTTATATGAATTAAGAAAATTTTTTAATGATAATGGTTACAAAATTGAAAAAGAAATAATCGTTTATGAAGGTAAAATTTATTATTCAATTATCAAATTTGTAAAAGGAAATCAAATATTAAATGATTCAGAATTGCACTTTGGAATTTCTTACGATAAATCTTACTTAAACCATTTAAAAACAAAGTTTGAAAAAATAATAAAAAATGTTCCAGAAGATAAAAATAACGAAATAAAAAGACAACTAAATCAAATAAATGATTTACTAAAGAAATGTTAAGTTAGTATTAAATATAGTACTAACTTTTTTTATTATTAAAAAGTAGTAATTTTAATGTAAAAATTTTAATTAATAAATTGAATTTACGTTTAATATATATTATAATGTATAAGAAGATATTAAAAGTAGAAAAGGTGATTTTGTGGATACAGCAAAGAAAACTATAATGGATTTTTTCCCGTTAGCACTTGGTAAATACTTAGTTACTGGGGCAAAGTTCGTCTTTTTTGAAATGTGGATTGCACTATTCTTAGTAACAAAAGCCAAAATTAAAGATGGAATAAGTTATTATAATAGTCACATTGATGATAGCGAATTCATGTATGAAGCTATTAGAGGAAAACAAAAAGAGGTTAAGCCTCAAAAAATTAATGCTACTAAGATGAAAGAGTTGGAACAACAACAAGCGGCATTAGTTCAAGACTTAAAAGGTGCTGGAGCGCTAAGAACTGCAGAACCGCATACATTCCAGTTTAGGGCTTTAAATCCACAAGGTAAATTAATAACAGGATCCATTAAAGGAACATCAAAAGTTGATATTAATACATTCCTAGTTAGTGAAGGATATAAAGTATTCTCAATTGAGACATCTAAACAAATCGAATTCGTATATGGTAAAGTATTTGCTCCAAGATTAAAGACAAAAGAATTAATCTTCTGGTTAACACAGTTAACTACTTATTTAAGAGCAGGTATTACATTAAACGAAGGAGTTAGAATCTTAACAACTCAAATGAGAACAAATAAAGCTGTAGAAAACGCATTTAAGAGTTTAAGTTATGAGTTATCAATTGGTGAAACTTTCTCAGAAGCCATGAAGAAACAAGGGGATATGTTCCCACCATTGTTAATTAATATGGTTAAGGCTGCAGAAGCCAGTGGTACTTTGGAAGAAACACTAGAAGATATGTCAAATTACTACACAGAATTAAATGATACTAAGAAAGCTATGATTAGTGCTATTACATATCCAGCATTAATATCTGTATTTGCAATAGGTGTATCAGTATTCATCTGTGTATATGTAGTTCCTCAATTTAGAGGTATTTATGATGGAAACGGAATGGAAATTGGAGGTCTTACTAAAGTAGTATTTGACGCCAGTGACTTCCTGAAAGCCAATTGGTTCTATATAATAGCGATAATTGGTGTAATAGTTGGTATATTTGTTTCATTATATAAATACATCAAAGGATTTAAGGTAATGGTACAAATGGGATTAATGCATTTACCATTATTTAAAAACGTATTAATCTATAACGAATTAACAATTTTCTCAAAAACATTTGCATCTTTGTTAAAGAATAACGTATATATTACAGAGAGTGTAGATATTTTGAGTAAGATTACTACAAACGAAGTATATAAAGCAATATTATTTAAAACAATTAATAATATCATTAAAGGTGATAAGATATCTGAAGCGTTTAGAAATCACTGGGCTGTTCCTGATATAGCATATTATATGATTGTAACAGGTGAGTCTACTGGTCAATTAGCTACAATGATGGCTAAGGTTTCGGATTACTATTCAAAAGAACACAAAGCAATTGTTGGAAACTTAAAAACATTCCTAGAACCAGTTATTATCGTATTCTTAACTATAATAGTTGGTATAATTGTATTAGCAATCCTAGTTCCAATGTTTGAAATGTACAACAACGTTAATATGTAATAGGAGGTTTGAGATGTTGATATCTATGATGATTATATTGTTCTATTTTGGAGCAATAATGGGATCATTTTATCTCGTTATTGCAACAAGATTACCAAAGAATGAAGACGTATTAGTATCAAGATCTCACTGCGACAATTGTAAAGCAATATTAAAGTGGTATCAGTTGATACCACTTTTTTCTTATTTATTCTTAAGAAAATGCCCAATATGTAAATGCAAAATACCATCAATTAATTTCTTAATAGAAATGTTTACTGGTATAATATTTGCCTTTATATATTATTCATTCTATAATCCTGCAACTACATTAGGTTTTACTACAAATACTTTCATAGGATTAATAATAGCTAGTTTAGTAGTAATTATCTTTATAACTGACTTTAAATACTTAATGATTCTTGATTCACCATTAGTAATATCATCAATATTAGTATTTATAATTAAATGGTATAGTTTAGGCTTTATTGGGGCTTTAAAATCAGTTGGAACAGGTTTATTAATATTTGCAATAATGTACATCTTTGGGACTGTATGTTCTAAGATATTTAAAAAAGAAGCCCTTGGTGGAGGAGATATAAAGTTTTCCTTTGTATTAGGTATGATACTTGGCATTAAAATGTCATTTATTGCCATAATATTATCTGCTTTCCTAGCTCTTCCAGTTTCTGTAGCTTCACTTTTAATCACAAAAAATAACGAAGTACCATTCGGTCCATTCTTAGTAGGGGCCTTATTTATAGTCTTCGTTTATTTTGAAAAATTTAATAATATTTTAATACTATTGTTTTCTATCTAGTATTAACATAATAAGCAATTATTGTACCAATAGAACTTACTATAAATAATAATAGACATAACCATACAAACACTTTACCAGCTATTTTTTTCTTCTTTGATTTTGACATTACAATCACCACTTTCAATGAAACTAATTTACCATATTTTTACTTCTTATTCAAGTGGTATAACATCAAATATTTTACGCTAAATCTTAATATTAAATTTAAGATTTTTTTTATTTGTGATAAAATTAAAAAGGAGGCAAAAATGATTACCATAAAAAGTGAAGAAGAAATAGAATTAATGAGAAAAGCTGGTATGCTTGTATCATTAATGCATAAATATATAAAACCATTTATTAAAGAAGGAATAACAACAAAAGAGTTAGATAAACTATGTGAAGATTTCATCATAGAAAATGGCGGGGTTCCTACATGTAAAGGATACGAAGGATTTCCATGCGCTTTATGTACAAGTGTTAATAATCAAGTTGTTCACGGAATACCTGGCAAAACTAAATTAAAAAATGGCGATATTATTACCATAGATGTTGTAATAGGTTATAAAGGATATCAAGGAGATGCAGCCTGGACATATGCTGTAGGAGAAATAGATGAAGATAAGAAATATCTAATGGAACATACAGAAAAAGCACTATATGAAGGATTAAAGATGGTTAAGCCAGGTAATAGAGTGGGTGATATCTCTAATGCCATAGAAAAATACGCTAAAAAACATAATTTAGGAATAGTAAGAGAATTATGTGGACATGGAATAGGTACAGAAATGCATGAAGAACCAGATGTACCTAACTTTGGTAGTAAAAATTCTGGGCCTAGATTAAAGCCAGGAATGGTTATATGTATTGAACCCATGTTAACCTTCGGGGGAGAAAAAGTATATCTATTAAGTGATGGTTGGACAGTTATCACAGCGGATGGTCTAGATGCTGCGCATTATGAACACACAGTACTAGTTACAGATACTGGATATGAAATACTAACTCCAAGATTAGATGATTAAATAGTTTATTAATTTAAACTATTTTTTTATTAAATATAGACTTTACTTTAGTAATTATATAAAATAATAACGTAATGAGGAAATTAATATGAAATTAAGGATACAAAATGGTGCTGTTGAAATAGATGGCAATGATATATTAGAAAATGTTAATTTTGAAATAAATGATAACGATCATATAGCAATCGTTGGTAAAAATGGGGCTGGTAAAACAACTCTTTTAAATGCCATTATTAATAATACTTTTAGAGAAGGTATTGGGGATTTGCCATTTGAAATACAAAAGATTGGTAATTTTAAAATAGGCTATTTAGAACAAGTTAAAATTGATGATAATAAGACATTGTATGAGGAACTAATTGAAGCCTTTAGTGAATTATTAACTCTAGAAAAAAAGATTGAAAAATTATCTTTAGATTTAACAAATGACAATAACATTAAAGAATATTCAAAATTAATGGAGCGTTTCGAAAATAGTGGGGGATATAGCTATAAGAAAACCATCGAAGTAATGATAAATAAGTTTGGATTCTCCACTCTTGATAAATCTAAACTAATTAAAAATTTCTCTGGTGGAGAAAAAATGAAAATATCTTTTATGAAATTATTATTATCTAATCCAGATTTATTAATTCTTGATGAACCTACAAATCACTTAGATATTAATACTATTGAATGGCTAGAAGAATATTTAAATAAATATAAAGGCTCATTCATAGTGGTATCTCACGATAGAATGTTTTTAGATAATATAGTTAATGTCATATATGATATTGAATATGGTGAAACAATTAGGTATGTAGGTAATTATACAAAGTATGTAGAATTAAAAGAAGAAAGATATAATAAACTATTAAAAGACTATAAATTCCAACAAGAAGAGATTAAAAGATTAACAGCTCTATATGAAAGATTTAGATCTAAGCCAAAGAAGGCCAAAATGGCACTTTCTAGACTCAAAATGATTGAGAGAATGCAAATTATCGACAAACCCAGAAAAAGCGATTCTAGAACCTTTAAAACCGATAATAAGAACATATCTAAGTCAGGTAAAGATGTACTAAGTGTTAAAGACTTAGAATTTGGTTATGATAAATCTTTAGGTAATATTAGTTTTAATCTTGATAGAGGTAAAAAACTAGGTATAATTGGCCCAAATGGAATAGGTAAGTCTACACTACTAAAAACTCTAAGTAAGATAATTAAGCCACTTAAAGGAACAGTCAGTTATGGATATAATGTTAACTATGCTTATTTTGATCAGAATCTTGAATTTGAAACTGATGGAACTATTCTAGAAGAATTTAGATATAAATATCCTGATCTAACTATTGAAGAAGCTAAAAGTGCACTTGGAGCCTTTCTATTCACAGGCATGGATAGTGATAAAGAATTAAAAGTATTATCAGGCGGAGAAAAAGTAAGATTATTATTATGTGAAATATTCTTTGCTAAACCTAATTTAATATTCTTAGATGAACCAACTAATCACTTAGATATTTTAAATAAAGAAAAACTAGAAAAAATATTAAAAGATTATCCAGAAACTATAGTATTTGTAAGTCATGATAGATACTTTGTTAGCCAACTAGCAGATGAACTACTTGTTATTGAAAATAATAATATAGAGCATTTTCGACATGGTTATTCTGAATATATAGAGAAAAAGAAAAATACTAAAGAAATAGATACTATTAAAGCAAACAAACCTATAAAAAAAGAATCTATTAAACAAGATAATAATTCAATTAAAAAAATAGAAAAAGAAATGGAAAAAGTATCTAATAGAATAAAGGAAATAAATGAAGAACTATATAGCCAAGATAACTATAATGAATATGAAAAAATAAATAATCTAAATAAAGAATTAGAGGATTTAACTAGTAAATTAAATGAATTAGAAAGCAATTGGTATCAATTAACAGAAAACAATAACTAGAATGCTCTAATTAGTTGTTTTTAAGCGATTTAAGGCATCATATAAATAAATGTATGCAATTAATAGAGAAGGGGAGTTACTCTTCAAAATAGATTAATAATAAATATAAATATGATTAATATAAAAACAAAATCCATTACTAAACAGTAATGGATTTTTAAATACAATAAAGAAATTTAAAAAAATTAAATAAAAAATTAAAACTTGATTTATAAAAATTATAAATTAATGATTATAATTCATAAATATATAAATAAAAATATAGAGAGAGAAAAAGAAAAGAGAATAGATAATTACTTATATATTTCTAATTAAATGGAAATATTTCCCAGAACAAAGTTAACATAATATTAATTATTAGTAGTTGAATATCATCTTAAAAAGATGCATTAATATGCTTAGATAACTCGAATGTCATGCCTCATTACTTGAGCATCACTTCTGTCATGAATGTGTGTATGAAATGCATAATACAGACAACACAAAAATTCAAATTCATAATTTAAATTTGATTATGTATATTATAACCTTATTATATATATAAATAAGGATATATACGCGTACGTAATAAATACCTTATATTTATAAGGTAATAATACATGTGCGCGTAATATATATAACGCACATAACAAGAGGGGTTACTCTCCCACTTTCGAAGATGTCGGTACGAAAGGGGGCTTTAGAAATTTAACTATCTTATTAAAAATATGTATTTTTAGTTAAATTTAACCATTATTACCTACCAACTAAAAGAGGGGTTATCATAAATACTATATTTATATATGGTATATATAAAAGAACACCCCATTTTTTTAAACTCCCCCACTAAATTCTATAAAAAAGAGATTAAATCTTTCTAGATTCAATCTCCGCCATCTTCTCTAATACTTCTTGATAATTCTTTGAATTAACTTCACTATATCCAAGTTCTCTTAAAGCTTGAATCTTTGTTGTAGTTAATTGCTCAGTTCTACCAAGTATTTCTTCCTTCTTTTGTTCGATTTCTTGTTCAAAACGTTTATGTCTTTCAATTATCTTACTCTTAGAAGATCCCCCACTGCTATATAGTGTAAACGCAGAATATAAAATTGCTTCAAATAAGAATTGTTTTTCTTCGCTAAATACATAAACATCTGGCTTAACAAATCCATTAGACTTAGCCATATATCCAAGAATATACTTAATCTCAGGGATATTATCCATTGATTGAAGGAAGTAGTACAAATACTTAACCTCATAAAGGTTTTCTTTAGTCTTATCATCCCCTAGCTTATCTCTTAATAGATTAGTTATATCACTAAGTAATTGTTTAGATTCTTTATTTAATCCCTTAAAATCTATAACAGACTCATTACAATTAGAAGATTTCAAAGAATTATTAAGTTTTTGTTCAACCTGAATCATATAGTTTGAATCAACCTTAATAGCCTTAATGTCTTTCTCAGTAATATCATTAACATCTAATAATTGCATTAATAATATTTTCTTCTCCTTTGGCCATTTATCTACTGAATCAAATGTCAAATAGTTATATATCATTTGTCTAGAAACGCCTAGATATTTTGCTAATTTAACTTTTGTAATTCCCAAATCTTGTAATAAATTATTTAAATATTTCATATTAAGCCTTCTTTCTTTCTCGACTTTACATAATAATTATACATAAACAAATACTTTACTGTCAAGCAATAACAACTGTTATTCTAAGAAATTATTACGATGATATAATAAAAGATTAGATAACTAAAAAAGACTAGTTTTTTAACTAGCCTTCAAATGTATTTGTTTCAATTGTAAAATCAATATTCTTTCCTACTAATTCATTAAATACAGAATCTAAACTAATGTAACCAAATGCAATTTTTCCATCTTTCAAATCATTTCTAGGAACAGCTGGCAATGTATTGCCCAGTGTTACTATTTTATCTCCAGATCTCATAAAATCACTATTAACAACAACCCCATAATAAGTTTTGTTTTCCCCATCTATCTTATAAGTAATACTATATATATCATACAAAATATTATGTTGCATACGTGAAGATGTTTCATTTCTTACTAAGAAATAACTTCCTACATATTCCCAGCTATTTACAATTTTAGGCATGAAATGTTCTACATAGAAATTAATAGTATTATCAAGAGCATTAATTCCCCCTTCACGATTTAAATCAATTAAATCCTGTCCAATTTCACTATACTTAGTTAAGTAATTAGAATCCTTTTCAGTATTATTCTTTGTACCTCCATTATTAATTATAGGCTGAGGGTTATTATTTATCTTATTATTCTTTATATTATTAAACATAGCAACAGAAATACCGACTATCATGAACAAGGCTATACCAAAAATAACAAAATGCATTCCGGACATAATTCCCATAGTATTATTTATTAATTTAAAACTTTCTACGTCAAATACTCCTTCCGGATTATCATTCTCTATAATAAAACTTTTTCTACAATACCCACATGTTACTTCTTTATCGTCCTTTTTAAAAGACATTTGAGCACCACAATTAGGGCATTTCTTTTCAAATAATTTCATATCATCACCAATAATATAATATCACAAAATAAATAAAAAAATAGATATTTCTATCTATTTTAATCTTCGCTTGGATTTAAATACCAAAGTGGTTCATTATTTTTATAAACTTTATTGATGAACCCACATCCTAAGCACACATCTCCATCATATAATACACATGCTTGACCAGGAGTAACTGATTTAACAGTATTGCTTGGATATTTAACTAATAATTTACCATCATCTAAATATTCTATCTCAACCGGATAATCCTCTCCACGATATCTAAATTTAGCAGTACATTTCTTAGGCAATTCCTGATCATTAATAATATTAACATTATCTAGAGTACATGAATCAGAATATAAATATTCAGAGTCTCCAAAAGCAACATATAAGACATTCTTTTTAACATCTTTACCACATACATAATGTCTTTCTAAATTACCACTTATACCAACATTTCTTCTCTGACCAATTGTGTAATTCATTAATCCTTTATGTTGTCCTATAACTTCTTTAGTTTCAACATCAATAATATCTCCAGGATTAGGCTTTAAATAATTACTAATAAACTTTTGATAATTTCTTTCACCAATAAAACATATACCTGTAGAATCTTTCTTTTCCGCTACATATAAATTATTATCTTTAGCTATTTGTCTAACTTCAGGCTTTGTATAATCGCCAACCGGAAATAATACATTCTTAAGTTGTTCTTCTTTTAAATCTGCTAGAAAGTATGATTGATCTTTATTTAAATCTTTAGCTCTTAATAAATGTTTACCATCAAACTTGGCATAATGACCAGTTGCAATATAATCAGCACCCAGTTTTAATGCTTCCTTTTTAAAATAATCAAATTTTATAAACTTATTACATAAAAGATCTGGATTTGGAGTTCTTCCCTTTTTTAATTCCTCCAAGAAGTATTTAAATACATAATCCCAATACTCTTTAATAAAATCCACTCTATGTAAAGGAATACCAAGATTTTTACATACCTCTAAAGCATCATTATAGTCTTTTTCTTGAGGGCATATATCATCAAAGTTTTCATTATTTAACTCATTATTTAAGGAACTATCCCAGTTTCTCATAAATAATCCTTCTACTTCATATCCTTCGTTTTTAAGTAGATATGCCGCAACAGCAGAATCTACTCCACCAGACATTCCTATAATTACTTTAGCCATTTTTCTTCACTTCCTTTTTTTCCTTTATTATTCTTAAATTTGGAAATTTCTTCTTCATATAATCATTGTCATATTTCTCATCAATTATTTTTAAAACACTATTTGTTGTAGGTATTTTATGAACCCTATTAGAATATTGAATAATAGCAATTGAAGTTAACACCCCATCTATAAGTAATAAAATATTAATAATTAAAGCGAGCACAAACGGCGTCTTTAATATTATTTTTTCTATTTTAGGATATAATAACTTAATAAATAAAATAAATAATAACCCCCATACAAAACAATACGGAATATAAACTTTTCCCCCAATATTCATGTTAAATGAAGCATATGTCCATGAGTAGGCATTTAATAGTTTTTCTTCTATAACAGCCATTAAATATTCAAAAACTCCACCAAAGATAAAGCCAATAACAAATAATAATATTGATTTTACATCTTTAAGTAAATAATATAATCCAGCCATCGCAGAGAACCCCAAACCATATATTGGCTTAAGCGGGCCATACAATAAACCAGGTTTACCCATGAGTATTCCATGTTTTACTAAGTACCATACTAATTCAATTGCATAACCAAGCAAGCAGCCTAGTAAAAAAGTCATAGTAAATACTATTATAAATTTTTTGAATTTTTCCATAATATCACACAATTTCGTTTAACGAATAAATATTAACATTTTTATAGTTTATAGTCAACAAATAGGCATAAATACTAGGCATGCGGATGATTTTGATAATCATCTTTTATCTTTGCATTCTCTAAATGAGTATATATTTCTGTAGTGACTAAATTCTCATGGCCTAATAACTCTTGAACAACCCTTAAATCTGCCCCATTATTAAGCATATGTGTTGCAAATGAGTGTCTTAAAGTATGTGGGGATATTTCCTTAGTTATTCCTGCATCTTTTGCTAACGCCTTTAATATTTTAAAAAATCCTTGTCTAGAAATATTAGATCCCATATTATTTATAAATAAATACTCACTTGATTTAGTCTTAAGCAAAAAATTTCTATGATTATAAACATATTCTTTCAAGCATCTAATAGAATAATTATTTAAAGGTATAATTCTTTCTTTTTTACCCTTCCCCATTACTCTAACTAATTCTTCTTGAAAATCTATTTGTTCCATTTTCAAATTAATTAATTCAGATATACGAAGACCAGAACCATATAATAGTTCTAACATAGCTTTATTACGATAATCATTTGGTTTAGTAAGTTTTATATCAAGTAATTTATCAACCTCATCAATAGTTAGATAATTTGGCAATTTTTTATCTAATTTAGGCATTTTAATTGAAGCAACAGGGTTCTTTTCAATTACTTTTTCTCTAACCAAAAAATTATAATAAGAGTTAATTACTGTTAAATAATGAGCTTTGGATTTACTATTTAAATCTAGTTTATAAAAGAACTCTCTTAATTCATCTTCACTAAATGTAGAAGTATCTCTAATAGAATCTTTATTTTTATTAAAATATTCACTAAGTTTATATAAATTATCTAAATATGATTTATAGGTATTTTCACTTAATTTACGTTCATATTTTAAATAATCTAAATACTTATTAATATTATCATCTAATAAACTATAATCTTTCTGTATTTTCATAATATCCTCTTGAATATATTATACAATATTACATAAAAAAATAACTAGCAATTACTAGTTATTTTTATTAATTTCTAAACATATTGTTACAGGTCCATCTGCTGTAAAAGTTATTTTCATATCTGCACCAAATATACCCGTTTCTGTATGTACTATTTGGTTAATTTCTTCATTAAACTTATCATATAACTTACTTGATTGTTCTCCTGGCATTGCATGAACATAACTTGGTCTATTTCCCTTTGTTGCATCTGCATATAAAGTAAATTGACTAATTGATAATATTTCGCCACCAGCATCAAGAATAGATTTATTCATAACACCATTTTCATCATCAAATATTCTTAAGTTAACTATTTTCTTAACCATCTTAGGAATAACAGTTTCATCATCTTCATGAGTAAACCCAACAAGTAGAACTAAACCATTAGATATTTTACCAACTGCCTTTCCATCTACTTTAACACATGCTTCTTGTGATCTTTGTACAATAACTCTCATTATTTAAACTCCCTTGTAACTTCTTTAACATGAGCAAGTCTTGAAATAGCATTTATTACATTTTGTAAATCATCTACATTCTTTACTCTAACAACAATTTCATAAATAGTTTTATTATTCATATCAATTGTATTAAATGAAGGGACATAAATATTTTGTTTAGAAACTATTTCAATTATATCTGAAAGAATATTTTCTTCTTTATTAACATGTACATATAAATTAGTTAAATAGAAATTATCTGACGCATCATTCCATGTAACATCTACTTTTCTTTCAGTAATTTCTTGCATATTTATACAATTTGCTTTATGAATTGATATTCCTGAAGTCTTAGTGATATAGCCAACAATTGGATCCCCCTTAATAGGTTTACAACATTTAGCTATATTAACTAAAATATTATCTATACCATCTACTAGAATAGCTCCCTTATGATCTATCTTCTTAGTATTTTCTTTCTTCTTATCAATAAATGGATCTACAGCATCTTTATTATCTTCTGTAGCAAGATTAATTATAAATCCTGCAGTATATCTAAATGAACCAATGGATAAATATAAATCTTCTTCATCTTTAAACTTTAATTCATTTATTACTTTATTAATTGAATCAGTATTAAATACATCCGCAAAAGCAAGATGTCTCTTTCTTAATTCTTTTTCTAAATAATCTTTACCTTTATTTACATATTCTTCATGATCTTTTTTACTAAAATAAGATTTAATCTTTGAAATAGCTTGTGTAGTTTTTACTATATTTAGCCAATCTTTATTTGGTGCTGATGAAGCATTTGTCTTAATTTTAACTACATCACCATCTTGCAATTCATAACTAAATGGAACAATTAAATCATTAACTATAGCGCCAACTGCAGTATTACCAACATTAGTATGAATACGATAAGCAAAATCTATTGGTGTAGAACCTTTAGGGAGTTCCATAACGTCTCCCTTTGGAGTATATACATAAATCATATCGGAAATAATCTCTTCTTCATAATTAACATCTTCTTTATCTTTATTAGAATCAATTATATTACGATATATTTCTAACTTTTGCTCCATAGCATTTTGAATCTTCTTAGTTCCTTTTTCTTTATAAGACCAGTGAGATGCTATACCTTTTTCCGCAATTTCATCCATTTCATATGTTCTAACTTGAATCTCAAATATCTTACCATCTACACCATAAACAGTTGTATGTAAGCTTTGATACATATTTTCTTTAGGCTGAGCAATATAATCCTTAAATCTCTTAGGAACAGGTTTAAACTTAGAATGAATTAATCCAATCGCAGCATAACAATCACTTACCTTTTCAACGTAAATTCTTAAGGCTAGGATATCATAAATATCATTCCATTTTTTTCCATTATTAAGTTTATTATAAATACTATATACGCTTTTAACTCTTCCTTTAATTTCAAACTTAATATCATTTTCATTCATTAAATCAATTAATGAAGTTTTCATATCATTTAAAGAATCATTTAATTCTAGTACAGAACTATTTAACTTTTCCAAAATATCATTGTAAACATCTGGTTTTAAATAGAATAAACATAAGTTTTCTAGTTCAGATTTGATTGAGTTAATACCTAAACGATGAGCAATTGGAATTAAAATATCCATTGTTTCGCGAGCTTTTTGCTTTTGTTTAACTGGATTAACTGCCCAGTTTGTTCGCATATTATGAAGTCTATCAGCTAATTTTATATATAAAACTCTAACATCTTCACTCATACCTACAAGTATTTTTCTTAAATATATTTTACTAGATTCAGAATCATCTGGTAATTCTAGCTTATTTATTCTACTTACAGATTCAACAATCTTAGCAACTTCCTCACCAAATTCTTCTTCTAACTCTTCTTTGGTTACATTACCATTATTGATTGTTTCATGTAATAATGCTGACACAATTGTTGTTACATCAACATTCAAATCCATTACTATATTAGCCACTTCTAGTGGATGTGTTATATAATCATCTTTTGTTAATCTTTTCATTCCCTTATGAACTTTTTCAGCGAATTCATAAGCTTTTTTGACTTGTTCTTTATCTTCTTCAGAATTTAACTTCTTCAACAAATCATCTATAGTAACCATTAATTATCACTCCTATTATTCTTGATATAAAAATATATATCGTCATTTTTAGTATTAAGAATATCTTCAATAATATCTCCTAGTGTTAAATCTACAGTTTCTTTCCATATTCTGTTTCGCATATATTGCCATATTTCAATTTCTTTCACATTACATTTAAACTCAAGATTAATCTCGTCTTTCTTGGTTTTAAGCGCAGGAAATACTCTTTGATAAAGTTCAGTTGCATTATTGAAATATTCTTCTTCTTTCATTTTAACCACAACTAAATCATACCATAATATTTAATAAATTTATATCGTTTTCTGTCAAAAAACTCTCTATTGTATTTAAATAAAACAATTTGATATACTTATAAATAGATGAGGTTTATTATGAAGTTAATTAATACATATGAACTAATTATTAAAAAATCAAAATTTATTGCTTATTACTATGAAGTAACGACTCAAGATGAGGTTAAAGAAGTAATAAATAATTTAAAAGAAGAACATAAAAAAGCAAAACATATACCATATGCTTATAAACTAACTAATACTGCTGGAAGATCAGATGATAAAGAACCATCCGGGACTGCAGGAACACCAATTTATAACATCATGGAATATAATAACTTAGAAAACAAATTTATTGCAGTAGTAAGGTATTTTGGTGGTACTAAGCTAGGAGCTGGTAACTTACTAAGAGCATATATGAATAGCGCAAAAGAAGTAATAAAAAAACAAGACTAATTATCTTGTTTTTCTTTATCTTCTTTTCTCATAAGTAGGTATTTCTTTAAATTATTAGCTACTTCTTCTGGAAGTATTTCTTTTAATTCCTCAACACTAGTTTCTTCAATTCTTTTTATGGAGCCATACTTTTTAATTAGTTCTTTCTTTCTAGCAGAACCTATTCCTGTAACATTATCTAGAACTGATGCTATAGCGCCTTTACTTCTAATTTGTTTATGATAATTAATTGTATATCTATGTACTTCATCTTGAATTCTCGTTAAATATAAGAATACTTTATCATCAGGTTCCATTTCAATTACTTTTAAAGTATCACCATCAATTAAATCGTTAGTTCTATGTTTATCATTCTTTCTTAATCCGCATACTTTAATAGGTAAATTTAAAGCTTCTAGTATTTCTTTACAAGCATTTATTTGATTTAATCCGCCATCTACCAGTATTAAATCAGGTATTTCTTGTTTTTCTAATAAAACTCGATAATAACGGCGATAAATAACCTCTTTCATCATTGCATAATCATCATTCTTATCTTGTTCAATTTTATACTTGCGATATTCTTTCTTTGCAGGTAATCCATTTATGAATACTACCATACCACTTACAGAATATGTTCCAAATAGGTTAGAGTTATCAAAAGCATCTATTCTATGAATATTTGGTAAACCTAAGATATTAGCCAATCTTTCATTAGCATTAACACTTTTTTCTTCGCTTCTAAGAATGGAACCATACTCATTTTCAATAGCTATTTTTGCATTCTCAATTGCCATATTAACTAAATTCTTCTTTATACCTTTTTGTGGTATTAGTACTTTAGTATCCACAATTGAGGATAATATATCACCATTTATATGATTACTAATTAATATTTCTTTTGGTTTTTCATGAGTTTCATAAAAAGAAATTAAATAAGACGTAACTTCATCTGTAACATCGCTTACAACATAGAAGATATTATTATTCCCTCCAAGTAGTTTACCATTTCTTAAGAATAATATTTGAATACCAACCATTCCTTTATCCTGGTAAATACCAATAATATCTCTATCTACAAAATCATTTAAATCAATCTTCTGTTTATTTAAAACAATATCAATATGTTTTAATTCATTAGTTAATTCTAATGCCGCCTCATAATTTAAGGAATTACTATAATATTCTATTTTTTCCATAACTTTATTCTTTAAAATAGAATCATTTCCCTTTAAGAATCCTAATATTTCATCTTCCATATTTTTTAACTTATCTTGATCAACATTTTTAGTACAATATCCTAAACATTCTCCAATTGAATAATATAAACAGGTTTCTTTAGGCATTCCCTCACATTTTTTAAGTGGATATAATCTATTTATAAGATTAACTATAGACTTAGCTGCATATGCATTTGTATAAGGCCCAAATAACTCTTTTTTATCACTTTTCTTAATATTTGTATATCTTGATACTTTAAGCCTTGGAAAAGGCTTAGAAATGTATTCTATGTATGGATATGTTTTATCATCCTTTAATAAAATATTATATTTAGGATTATATTTTTTAATTAAGTTTATTTCCAATAAGAAGGCTTCTGTTTCCGTATCAGTAATAGTATATGTTAAATCACATATTTCGCTTACTAATTTAGCTGTTTTACCAAACTGGGGCCTATTAAAATAACTATGAACACGTTTATTTAAATCTTTTGCCTTACCAACATAAATAATCTTACCAGTCTTATCATAATATTGATAAGAACCAGGTTTATGAGGAATTAAACTAAGCTTTTCTTGCATTTTTACCTCTCTTAGACTTAATAAAGTTAGGTAATATATTTAGTAATACACTACCTATTAAAAGTCTTGCAGTTCCGTATATAAGTAAATTAGGTGCCAATATTTTCATCATTTGTTCTTTTGGTGTAAATAATCCATGTTTAATAATCATTCTTCTTTGAGGCGATAATACTTTTAACATCTTTAAATCTTTATACTCTACCATATCATATCTACTAGTTACTTCACTACAATTAAATAGCTTGCAAGCAACTGATTTAGATGTACAGCCTTTATTACTTACATACTTACAATATCTACAACAACCATTAACTTGGTTTTTCTTTTTTAATCTTTGAATAAAACATTTGCAATCTTTAAAACCACATATGTTTTCTCTTTTATGTTTATTATCTATAAAATCACATGCTGAATCAATAATAAAGCTAATTCTATCTTTACTATTCTTTATATTTAAAGCCTTAATACATTCATTTACTTGAAAATCTTTAATTTTACTAATAAACTTAGTGTTTTTATAAATAAATGATCTATATAGCCAAATCTTTGAATAAAACTTCTTTTCATCATTTATTATTAATTCACGCATATATACCTCTTTTTAACAAAAAAACATAGCATTAAGCTATGTTTACAATAGTTACTTCGTATCCACCATTAGGACTTTCAACCATAACTTTATCGCCCTTTTTATGATTAAAGATAGCTTTTCCTAAAGGAGAGTCATTAGAAATTTTATTATTAAATATATCAGCTTCTGTAGCTCCCACTAATTTAAAATCTTCAGTATCATCTTCAGCATAAGCTATTGTTACTGTACATCCAATAGAAACTTTACCAGCAGTCTTTTTATTATCTGCGATAATAGCATGTTCTAATTGATATTCTAATTCTTTAATTTGAGCTTCAACTTTAGCTTGATCATTTCTTGCTGCATCATAATCAGCATTCTCTGATAAATCACCTTGAGCACGAGCTTCTTTTAATGCTCTAATAATTTCAGGGCGGCGAACATTTTTAAGTTCATTTAACTCTTGTTCTAACTCTAAATAACCCTCTGGCGTTAATACTATACTATCTGTCATTTTATATACAATTTCTCCTTTTTTAAAAAAACATATAACGCTTAAAAGTGTACTATAATTATGCTATTTTGTCAAACACTTTTAAACGAATTATATCATCTTTATAAACTTTATTTATGATTTCTAGTTTTACAATCATTTGAGGGTGATTTGCAACCTCAATTTCATTCATTTCTTCATCATAAATTTTACCAATTGTATAGTCAAAAGTATCTATTTCAGGTCCAAATATTTGTGCTACAGTACCTGGTTCAAAATAATTTCTTTGCTCTATAGTAGCTATATGTGTTTCTTCATCATAATCTAGTACAATACCAAGAAAATCTTTATTAGTTACTTCATTTCTTCCTAACCAATATTCATCTTCTTCCGTTGTAGGATTATTATAAAACTGTGGTTTAGAATCTCTATTAGCACATCTATTTAAAACATTTAAATAATACTTGGTTTCGTCTTCCGTTAAAGTGCCATTCATTACCTTATCAATCATTTTTCTATAAGCAAGAATAACAGTTGCAATATAATAACTTGAACGCATTCTTCCTTCAACTTTAAATGAAGCTACCCCTAGTTCAATCATATCTTTTATATTAGATACCATATTTAAATCTTTACTAGTCATAGTAAACTCTGGATTATCTTTATTTTTAAAACACCAACGACATGCTTGAACACATCCACCACGATTAGAATCTCTATTAGTTAAATAGTTTGATAATACACATTTACCACTTATTGAAGTACACATAGCTCCATGAATAAATGTTTCTACTTCTATACCAGTTTCATCAATAATTCTCTTAACATCTTCTCTAGATGCTTCTCTTGCTAAAACTACCCTTTTTACTCCTAAAGACTTCCAGAACATAACTGCTCCATAATTTAAAGTACTTGATTGAGTAGATAATACAACATTTAAATTTAGATTTAGTTCTCTAATCTTCTTTATAACTACGATATCACTTGAAATAACACCAGTTATACCAATCGTATCTAAATACTTTAAATACTCGTCTAAGCCCTCTAAATCATCGTTATGGAATAATATATTAACTGTTATATATAATGACTTATTTAATGTTCTAGCTATGTATGCAGCCTCTTTTAACTCTTCATTAGTTAAGTTCTTAGCATTAGCTCTTAATGAAAACTTCTTTCCACCTAAGTAAACAGCATCTGCTCCGTAGTGAAAAGCCATTTTTAATCTTTCTAAATCTCCAGCAGGAGCAAGTAATTCTACATTTTTCATTACTTTTCCTCCTTTATCTTGAAGATTGTCTTAGTTTTAGTAAAACCTTCATTAGTCTCGAAATTAATTTTACCATTCTTAATAAATTCTAATACATCTTCATCACTTAATAATGCTGTATTAATAAACTTATAAAGAATATTCTTATGATCTAATCCATTATATAAAGGAAGTGAATCATAAAAATAAGTACCATATTGGTTTTCTACTGCGATTAATTTCTTATCTTCAACTTCTAAGTCTATTCTATCCTCATCATCTAAATCATAATGAGTATGATAATTCTTAATTAGATTTCTTCTAGAATACATAATATTAACATATCCTAAAGTATAAATAACTAACTTTTTATCAGCTTTATCTAATATTTCTTTTGCTTCTTCATTAGTTATATCAGTAGATATTAATAATGAATCAACATATTTTAAATATTCATTAACAGATTCATAATTTGTTAATTGATGGTTTTGGAACAATATTTTTTCTATTGATAAAGACTTAGTTATTTCAATTACCCCTAAATCCTCAAATATTATTCCTTTTTGATTAACATTCTTTAATACTTCTTTTAATTTATCTAAAGATTCACAGTCTAATACTCTATTTACATAAATGTAAGCATCTGTTGGAATTTCTTCAAGTAAAAAAGTATTGTTAAAACCAACACAAAAGTCCTTAAGTGGATAAGCTAGTGTTACACCATTTTGAACTAATTGATCCGCAATACTCTTATTTTGAATTAAGACTAAATAATTATTTTTCATTTTTCCAAACGCTGACAGCTAAACCATCACCGTAATCATAGAATTTTGTATCAAATTCAGGATTTGTCTTTAAAAATTCTACATATTCTTCAATTTTTTCAACTAGACTCTTTAAATTAGACTTATCTAGCATTTTAGATTCTCCAACATAACCATGAAAATTAATATTATCTGTTATTATTGCACCATCATCAGTTAAGAAATATTTAAACTTCTCGAAAAATTTTGTATTTTGTGCTTTAGCAGCATCAATAAATATTAAATCATATTTAACTTCATTTGGTAAATTAACCTCTAAAGCATCTTGATATACAACGTTAATCTTTTTATCTAATCCACATTTTTTTACATTCTTAAGGCATTCCATATAACGAGATTCATCTCTTTCAATTGTAGTAACTGTTACATCAGCACTACTTGATGCCATAAGTATCGCAGAATATCCAATTGCTGATCCTATTTCTAAAACACTTTTAATCCCATTAGTTTTAATAAACTTCATTATAAAAGCTATAGAATCTTTCTCTATAATGGGAACGTTATTCTCAAGAGCATATTCTTCCATTTCTAATAATTGTTGTTTCATTTAAAAACACCTAACCTTCTCTTATGAATTGTAAAAATTCGCTATAATTTGCAGTAAACTTAATTTCCCCAGTTTTACTTGCATAAAAATATATATAATCTGTATCACTTGGATTTAATGTTGCAATAATAGATTCCATTGATGGACTACAAATTGGTCCAACAGGTAATCCCAAATAGCTCATTAATCTAGTATTATACTTACTTGTTGATGCTAGATCTTGTTTAGTTAATGGTTCCTTCATTTCTTTTTGCACAGCATAATAAGTTGTAACATCCATTCCTAAGTTCATACCTATAGATAATCTCTTATAGATTACTTGTGACACTTTTGCTCTATTTGTAGCATTAGTACCTTCCATTTCCACAATAGATGCCGCACTTAACAATTCATGATATGTTAATCCTCTATCTTCAATATTTTGATTATATTTACTTAGTTTTTGCTCCATTGTAGTAACTAGCTTCTCTATAATATCTTCTAGAGTTGCATCTGTAAAAAATGAATATGTATCAGGATATAAATATCCTTCAAGAGGATAATATATTTCAGAATCCAATATTTCATCATCTAATATACTATGACTTGCAATTAACTTTTTAGCATAATCTCTATCTTTAAATTTAGCTAATACTTCTTCATATGTATAGTTTGGGAATTTCTCAGAAATTACTTTAGCGTAATCAGGAATTCTCTTACCTTCAATGAAAGTTACTTTAATTTCCTCTTTCTTTTTAACTTCACCTTCATGAATGTGATTTAGTATTTCTTCAAGCGATTGTGACTTAGATATGTGATATTCTCCAGCTTGTAGATTTAAATTATTAACATATACATAAGCTATACCCACTATTTCGTTTTTAATAAATCCATCATTCACTAATTTTTTTACTATATCTACTCTACTTGTTCCAGCGTTTATAACAATTAATTCTTTATCAGAACTATTGCTATCAACTACAGTTTTTATTTCACTAGAATAATAAATGTATCCCCCTATTGCAGTAGCAACAAGTATAAGTAATATACCTACTAATATTCTTTTTATTTTCATATTTAAATATTCCTATCCATTTTATCTAAAATTGATTCAATCAATTTATCTTCTTTTTTTGTTAAATCATAAAATTTTTTGCCATCTTTAGATTTTGATGCATAAACAACTAAAGCATCATCAATATATTCCTTTTTTGTAAAAATGTAATACGAACAATCGTTTGCTTCGATTGTATATAAGCATTTGAAGTTTTCTTGCCCTTCGCTATGCTTGACTATCATCTTGTTTTTCATTTTTTAAACTCCTTAGATAAGTATCTAGAATAATATTTGCTGATACAGAGTCAATAACCTTTTTACCATCTTTTGCAGTCTTACCCGTAAAATGTAAAACACTCAAAGCTTCAACAGAAGTAAGTCTCTCATCTATAAAATGAACTTTTACATTTAATTCTTTTAAAAGATTAGCAAAATTAATACTTCTTTCAGCAGCAAATCCCATAGATCCATCCATGTTCTTAGGAAGTCCTATAACAACATCTGTAATCTCATTTTCTTCTATCATAGGTTTTAATTCTTCTAACAACTTATCATATTCTTCATGGTTGAAAAAAATAGGACTCTTTGGAGTACATATTGTATTAGTTTTATCAGTTATAGCTATTCCACAACTTCTTGTACCTAAATCTAATCCTAAATATCTCATTATTCTCCTCTATAATATTTTAAAAGAGCCGCTAATATTTCTACTCTATCATATTTTTTTATCTTTTGTCTTGATCTATCATGACTAGTTATATAAGTTAAATCCCCTGTTGTTAAATAGCCAACTATTTGAGATGTAGCATTATAACCATTCTTTTCAAGAGATTCTATTACTTCATCAAGAGTATTTAATAATAGTCCATTTCTTAAATCTTTTAAACTAAAAATACTTGTTTTATCGTTCATAAAAATCACCTCAAACGACGTTTCTATTTTAACATTTTTGAATCTTAATATCAATAGAGCGAAGAAAAAAGCACACCAATGGTATGCTTTTTAAAATATGACAGTGCTTTAATAACTGAGCTAATAAAATAACTCTTATATTAATTAATAAGTTATTAGAGGCTTGTATGTCACAATTACTATTTTAATTATTAATATATATATTTCAAGACAATTAATACCCTTTAATTCGACATTATTGTTCAATATCTAAAATATCATTTATAACATAATATGCCATATATATACCAGCAGTTGCAGGAACCATTATCATTGAAGAAATGTGTTTATCTCTTTTAATTGGTAGTGCACTAGAACAAACTACAGGAATATTTAAAGGAACATTCTCATCTTTAAGAAGATTTCTTAACTTCTTAGCAAGAGGATCATTAATTGTTCTATTTAACTTAGTTATTTCAATATTTCTGGGATCAATTCTATTTCCCATCCCCATTGAGGATATAATCTTTATATTCTTTTCTAGAGCATATTTGATTAATAAGACTTTAGTTTTAACTGTATCACAAGCATCAATTATATAATCATAATCGCCTAACATATCTATATTAGATTTGTCCAAAAATATTGGTAAATCTGTTATGTCTAAATTAGGATTAATATCTAACATTCTATTTTTTGCAATCAATACTTTATTTTGCCCAAGATTACTTTCTAAAGAAAGTATCTGTCTATTTAAATTTGATTTTTCAAAAGTATCATGATCAACAATGGTAATATGTCCTATTCCACATCTAACAAGTGTTTCAAGAGCAATGCCCCCAACACCACCTAAACCTACTAATAAAATATTAGTTTTCCTAAGTTTTTCTACTTCGGTTTCTCCAATTAATTCTAAAATTCTTTCAAACATATTTTTACTCCAAAAAAAATCTAAAGTAACCTATGCTGATAAAAATCCCGCTCGCTCGCAGGTGGTAGGACACATAATAAACTTTAGGATTCTTATTCACTTATTGGATAAGCTTTCAACATCATTTACTAATTAGTCCCCCTAAATTTATCCATAGTCGGTTTTTATAATACACGATCACTTTAGACAATTAAATTATACCAAAAGTCAAGGTAGAAATCAAGGTCATTGACAGTTCTTTGACAATACATTACTCTACAAAAAAAGGTTAACAATTACTTGTTAACCCCATATTATTGCATCCTCTCTATAAGTTTAATAACATCATCTTTATTATTTACAACTATATAATTTTCAGATACATCTTTTTCAGTAAATTTTTCCGAATAGATTTGTTCCATTAGTTTTATCCAATTATCATAGAAACCACAACAATTAAATACAATCATTGGCTTATTAAACTCATTACAACTCTTGCTTTTTAATGATCTAAAGAGTTCATACATTGTACCAATTCCACCAGGTAAGAAAAGAATAACATCGCTCTCATTAATAAGCTCATCTGTTCTACCGGCAACAGTGTATGTTGTTATTTCTTTAGTACATTTCAACCTTTTTAAATCATCTTTTTCAGCTTCTGTACATACACCAATGACACTTCTACCATTCTTTAGAGCAATATCATGAGACATACCCATTAAACCATCGTAATAAGCTCCAAAGACTAAGTCGTTCTTTTTTAGAATTCTTTCAAGAACATATCTAGATTCTTCTAAATACTTTTGAGGAATATTATTACTTGCAGAGCAAGCAACAAATATTTTCATAATAATGCCTCCTATATTATTTCTTTAAAACATATCCTTCAATATAAACTGAACTAATAGTGTTATTTGTAGAATTATAATCTAAATCAAAACTCTTAAGTATTATTTTTGTATTTTCGTCTACAATATATTCATAATTATCAGAAAAATAACGGTTTAAATTATCTTTATGATCAATGTATCTTTCAACAAGAGGATAAATATTATAACTTTCATTATTAAATTGAATTTCCTTAAAATATTTATCTATACTAGTTCCTCTTGAATCATAGCCATTTATATTCATTTCATACATTTTACTATAACCATCAACATCAATAGTTAAACCATAACTAGAACGACTAGCATGTAAATATACTAAATCTTTATAATCATCATAATAATAAGTAGATTTTTCTATCTTTGCCTTTTCTTCAGCAGTTAAATATTTATTAATATATGCAACTCCATCTTCACTATGAAGTAAATATGAATAAGCAGATTTAAAACGACTCATTTCTTCTGAACTATAATTGGCATTCATATCATAATCTTTAATTACCAAACTTTGAGAATAATTTGATAAAGAATTAGCATTTATAAATGGAATAATTGTACTTACAACAACAATAGCAACTAAAACTAAGAATGTCTTATCAGCTTTCTTTAGACTATATAAAACAATATATGCTACTTCAACTACAATAAGCATTAAACCTAAATATCTTGAAGTCGTTAAACCATAAGAAAACACTCTTAACATCATTGCATATGTTTGCAAACCAATAAATGGAGCAAATAAATATGGCATTATGTTATTAGTTTTATCTAAGAAAACTAACTTCTTTTGATTATATGATTGAGCCATTGTCCATACTGGTAAACCTACTGCAAATAAGAATGATATAATTGAGAATATTTCATTTGACGGTAAATCACCAGAAAATATAATCTTAATGATATATAGATAAATTACTACAAAGTATATTAATACAAGAATATTTAATACATATTTAATTAAAATCTTAAAGAATCCTTCTGTTTCATTATCAGGAATAAATATAGAATAAATTATACTAGGTCCATAATAAGCCCCTAAAATAAATAATTCTATTCTTTCTAAGAAATCAATTGTATCCAAATCTTCTAATAATAAGTAATTAACAAGTAAATAAATAATTAAAACCCCAATTGATATAACTCCATATATAACTGATAATTTGCATATACTTACAAATGCTCCTGTTACATAATTTTGTAAGTCTTTATTACTAGCTTTATATCTAAAATAGACACCTAATATTGAAGCTACACTACCATAACATATGGCATACATTCCAGTCCAAAAACCTGGACCACCTTCTTTGTTAAATAATATTGTAAATATCAAAGCAATTACTGAAGATAAAGAATATCCAATAATTTTTTGCTTATTTAATGATTCCGTTAAAAATGAACCAATAGTTAAAAATATAAGAAATACAACTACATAATCTGTTACCTTATTAAAGTTGTCAAAACAAATAACTGTAATGATTGTTAGAACAAGCATACTAATAATAGTAACTGGTGCTATTTGATATACTTTCTTGATTTTTCCAACAATATCATTAAATACATTTTTTATAAATTTCATCATTTCACCTCTATTAAATAGTATCATATTTTTAAATTAAGATAAAGAAAAAAATAGGTCACCCTATTTCATTTCTAACAATTCTTTAAAGCTATAAACTGTACTTTCCTGATACTTTTCTAAGTTACGATTAACATTAACCACCCATGTTGGACTAGCCTTTTTGACTCCATCCACTACGACTGGATTATATTTGTAACCTATCTTTTCCACACTCGTGAGTCCCTTTTTAAAATACAAATCATTTAGTAGCTTAATATACCTAAGTATACCATAGTTTATATTTCTATAAACTATCAACCCCTTGCTACTCATACCCCCAAAAATATTATTCTTTTTTAACATATGGCTGCTTTTAAATCCTGACTCCACTTTTGCAATAGACTTAGCTATTGAAGCATCAACATCTGGATATATGCTTGAAAAATAATCAATAAGCGCCAACATGTATTCTTTTGAGCACGTACATGGAGTAACTTCGGTACTAAATAAGTCCTTATTACTCTTCTCTAGATCCATAAGGAAACCAATTACAGCTTGGTCCTTATTGGCATATTCATTCCCAGTATTGAATATATCAATCTCGTCAAATGAATTCACGTTACGATTTCTAAGAAGTTCTTCTAAATAACTCTCTTCAATTTGAAAAGTATCGGCATAAAATTTTAAAAAATATTGATTGGAGTTAATGAAGTTATTAACAATATCTTCATTCGTCAATACGGCTACAGTATTAGCAGATTCGGGAATTGTTTTATTTCTAAAAAATACACCTCTTAGACTAATTGTAATTATTACCACTACGGTTAATACACTGATGATAGTCAACCCACCAAATAATTTTAGCGAGTGGCCTAGTTGCAGATTTTTCAACTTTTTTCTTCCTTTCTCAAAAAGAACGGCTTTATAATAACAAAAAACGAACAAATTGTCAATTTTTTTGTTTGCTTTTTGTTCGTTTTATTAATTATTCTTTAAATTTTAGTATTCGCAGCTACCTGGAGTTCTTGGATAAGGGATAACATCTCTTATATTTTCTATACCTGTTAGATACATTATAAGTCTTTCAAATCCCATTCCAAATCCTGAATGATAACATCCTCCAAACTTACGTAAATTTAAGTACCATTCAATTTGTTCTCTATCAACATTATGTTTTTTTACTAATTCATCAAGTTTAGCAGGATCAACTTCTCTTTCAGAGCCGCCCATTAATTCTCCAGAACCTAATACTTCCAAGTCTACAGCAGCAACTGTTTTTCCATCATCATTAAGTTTCATATACCAGGCTTTAATATCTTTTGGCCAGTTATAAATAAATACTGGAGCATTAAAGTGTTCTGTAATCCATTTTTCATGTTCTTTTGCAATATCATCTTCATAACTTGGAGTAAACTCAAATTTTTCTCCTGAGTTAATTAATAATTCTATTGCATCATGATGAGTAATTCTAACAAATTTATCGCTAACTAATTTCTTTAATTTATCAATTAATCCATTAGAAACAAATTTATCTAAGAAAGCAAGCTCATCACCACATGTATCTAGAACTTTAGAAACAACACTCTTTAGCATTTCTTCTTCAACATTCATTAAATCATCTAAATGCATGAAAGCCATTTCTGGTTCAATCATCCAGAACTCATTTGCATGTGTCTTAGTATTTGAATTTTCAGTTCTAAATGTAGGTCCAAAAGTATATATCTTTTTAAATGCCATAGCAAATGTTTCACCATGTAATTGCCCAGACCCAGTTATATATGTTTGTTTACCAAATAAATCTTCAGAAAAGTCAGCTTTACCATCCTTCTTAGGAACATTATTCATATCTAAAGTAGTAACTTTAAACATTTGGTCAGAACCTTCACAATCAGCAGTAGTTAAAAGTGGAGTATGAACATATACATAGTTATTACTTTGAAAATATTCATGAATAGCTTGAGCAGCCACACTTCTAATTTTAAATACTGCTTGGAATAAATTTGTTCTAGGTCTTAAATAAGCTTGTTCTCTTAAGAATTCCCTAGTAGGTCTTCCCTTAGCTTGTAAAGGATAATCATCATCACAATCACCTTCTAGCTTTATACTACTTACCTTTAATTCATAAGCCTGTCCAGCGCCTTCAGACTTAACTATCTTACCCATAACAGTAATAGCGCTTCCTAAGCGTAATTTTTGTATTTCATCAAATGAATCTAATTTATTATCATATACAAGTTGTAAGTGTTCAAAACTTGTTCCATCAGAAAACTCTATAAAACCAAATTCCTTTTGCTTTCTATGAGATCTAATCCAACCTTGAAGTGTTACATCTTTATCCAAATAAGATTCAATATCTTTTAATAAATCTCTTAAATCCATATATATCACCTATATAATTCCAGAGATGTAATCAACTATTTCTGATTCATCTACTTTCTTTTCTTCTTTTGTTTGATTATCTTTAACATTAACTAATCCCTTAGCTAAATCCTCACTATTTAAAATAATTAGTTGTTTAGCGCCCAATTTATCTGCTTGTTTGAATTGACCTTTAAAACTCAAATTTGCAGAATTTATCTCACAAGAAATATTATTTAATCTTAATTCTTGAGATATTTTAAGTGCATAGATGTTTTCTTCTTCATTAACACTCATAATAAAGACATCAATGTTCTTTTCTAGTGTTTGATCTTTAACTTTATTTTTAACTAGAGCAATTAGTCTATCAACTCCAAAAGCAAATCCTACTGCAGGTACACTAGGGCCTCCTAAAGACTCAACTAATCCATTATATCTACCACCTGCACCTAAGGCTAAAGATCCATCAACTAGTTCGTATTCCCAAACATCATGATCATAATAATCTAATCCTCTAACGATTTTAGGATCTACTACAAATTCTACACCCATTCCCATTAGAGCATTTTTTAAATCAGTAAATCTCTTCTTAGATTCATCATTTAAATAATCTTGAATCTTAGGAACATTTTTTAATACTTCACTATCAGCATCAACTTTACAATCTAATATTCTTAATGGATTCTTTTCTAATCTATTACGACAATCTTCACATAATGAATCAATATGTGGTTTTAAATACTCTACAAGAGCCTTCTTATAGTTTAGTCTTGATTCGGTATCACCAAGTGTATTTAACTTAACTACAGCCTCTAACCCTAACTCTCTTAATATATTGTAACCTATACTAATTACTTCAGCATCAATCATAACTGAGTCACTATTAAATGCCTCAATACCAATTTGTGTTAATTCTCTAAATCTTCCTGCTTGAGGTCTTTCATAACGATACATTGTACCATTGTAATATAGTTTTATAGCATCGCTTCTATTACCATACATTTTATTTTCAATAAAACTTCTTACAACACCAGCAGTTCCTTCAGGACGTAATGTTACACTTCTTCCACTTCTATCTTGGAAGTCATAAGTTTCTTTTGTAACAATATCGCTAGTTTCTCCTACCCCACGATGAAATAATTCTGAATCCTCAAAAATAGGTGTACGAATTTTATCATAATTATAATTAATCATATAGTCATCTACAATATTTGTAATATAACTATATATTTTTTCATCTACACCATATAAATCATATGTTCCTTTTGGTTTTACTATCATAATTATTTCTCCTTTTTTTATCTAACTATTTTAATTCTTTATCACTTTTTAGTCAACACTGAGTACTATTAAAGAAGCATCAATAGCAACATTAAATCTTGTTTTATTCATCTCAGTATCAGACATCTGACTTTGTTTCAATTCCATAAAGATATCGTTATATTTTTCTTTATCAATTAATTCAACCATTTCATTTCTAGAATATATATGCATTATTTCATATATTTCTTTAAATCCATTAGACATTAACATTATTTTCTTAATATTATCTTTTTCTAGTTTAACTATATTAATATCTATATGTGAATTAATATCTAATAGGTTATATTCGTTAGGCCTATTTTTTTTATCTCTTAGTTCCTTTAAGTCATTATTTTTGACCTTTTCTATAGCCTCTTTCTTAGGCATTTCTTTACTTAATTCATCTATTCTATTAATTAATGCCCTTTTATGCATAATAAACTTTTCATCACCATTTAAGACTTGAGTTGTATTATCATTATTTAGAATAATGATTGGTAAATCCCCAATTTGGCATACTTCAAAATAATCGCCCTTATCTCTAACAAAAGACATAGAAGCACATGGTATTTCATAATTACAACTAATACCATTATTAATAAGCATTTTTCTTAAGAAGTTAATAGTAATCTTTATAGATTGTTCTAGATCATCATCTAATACATCGTTAAATACTTTAACGAAATTATTAACATACCATCTAGAATTGAATTTGCTATTAACAATATCATCTTCGCCATCTATAACAAAGGCATACGAAGAATCAGCATAAACAAAGTCTGCGTCGTCTTCAATACCTTTAATTGTCTTCTTAAAAACTACCTTCATTTTATTCTTTCCTAACATAACAATTATACAACATTAATGCAAATTAAAAAACAGAAAATTTAATTTCTCTGTCTTGTTCTAACTCTTATATAGCTCACAATATTATCTACTACTTCTTCATTGCATAAATTAATATTGTAATACTTTAATAACTGATCAATTGTTAATCCTCCTGTACCAATTGCCTTAAATCTTTTCCTTAAATTTTTTTCGTCTTCTTGATACATCATTAATAAATTAAACGCATAAACTGTAGAAAGAAAATATTTGCAAAGTTTAAGCGTTTCTGTAATATAACGTTCATGTTCTTTTGCTAATTCTGGAGAAGGATTATTTCCAACAAAATAAACATATGATAGATCTCTAAACGATTTTTTTAGTCTTACATCTACAGCAATTCTAGTATCTATTGAACTAAGCATTGCTGAATAATTCTTAGAATTTGCAAAATGCATATCACAATAATAACTGTATAGCATTTCAATAAATATACTAGGCAACTCATTATATAATAGATTATTGCACATTTTAGGATTTTTAGTATATCTCAAATAATGCATAAATTCGTGTAATTGCGTTGCTGCATCGTCAATAGTTGTTATAATTGGTATCTCTATTTTATCGACTCTATTATGCTTCCTCGAATTATTGCTTGAAATAATTTCACTTCTTGCATTTGGAACAAATATTGCTCTTTCTAAAAATTTTAGATATTCTTGAGTAAAATCTTTTCCAAAAACTTCATGTAAAAAATTTAAAATTGATTGAGTCATTATAGCAGTATCCACTTCAATATCCACTATGAATGGTTTAAAATCTAAAGACACAGTTCTAATATATTCAGCATTTTCCATACTCTCTGGATACAAATCTCTTAATTCTACATATTTATATAAAGTTCTACTTGTCATATCTTATTCTACTCCTTATTATTTCTGAACATATAGCAACAATGCAAATTAAAAAAACAATTTATCTTTTTACTTGCAATGATCTTGTCCTCATATACCCCATGACATTATCTACTGTAGCATCGTCATGTAGACTAATATTGTTTTCCCTTAAAACCTGATCAATTGAAACCCCACCGAGTGCTATTGCCTTTAATTGCTTTCGAATAGCCATTTCATTTAATAAGAATAAAGATAAAAGTCTTATTGCATAAACGCTTGAAAAGAAATATTTACACGCAGGAAGAGTCTTTTCCTTAAAACTAGTATATTGTTCTATCTGTTCAGAGGTCGGATTAGGAGGTAATTTATGCAAACTAGACATATCATCAAATGATGTTGCTCTAGCCAAGTCTTCATTAATCCTAGAATCTACCTCGGATAGCATCATAGATAAATCTCCAAATTTAAGCTCTCCATATATATCACAAAAATGCCCGTATAATAATTGTGAAAAAACACTCAATACCTCATCATTCATATTATTAAGACACATTTTAGGAAATTTAGTAAATCTTAAATAATGCATAAATTCATGTATATATGTAGATGCATCGTTAATAGTTTTAATATAAGGGAGTTCTACCCTATTAACTCTTTTTCTTATGGAAGACTCTGTTGGCGCATAAACTCTACTATAAGCATTACTAATAGTTATATGTTCCTTGTCTTCGTCGTCATCCCAATGATCGTCCACATCATCATTCTTCTTGTTAGGTTTTGGAAGAAGAACTGATTTTTTAAGAAACTTATAATACTCCTGAGAAAAATCTTTTCCAAAAGCCCACTTTAAAAAGCCTAGATTTACATTTGTCATCATATCTGTATTAGGAACCATTATATTGAATCTATGTGGTTCATACTTAATTGCTTCTTTACGAATCATTTCTGCATTATTAATACTTCTAACGTAGAAATCATCCAAAATTACTTCTCTATATATTTTCCTACTGATCATATCTATGTCTACTCCTGATTCTTTGAATGGTAGGTTCATATGTATCATACTTGTGAACATCAATGCCATAATAAGCCAAAACATCTTCAATATAATTACCACCACAAAAAACGCTTCTCATTAATTTTGACGCAACCTTAGGGTCGTCTTTATAATATTGTAGCATTTTATAAGCTGCAATATGAGATAACCTATATGTATAATCCTCTAAATTGTCTGGATCAAGTATAATAACTCTGTCTTTAAATACATTCTCAATTCCATTCTTAGAAACATTATCAATAAATTCTTCTGGAATATCAACGCTTAATACAGTTTCTTCATCATCTTCCGGTTCTGTGCAATCTACGACTGTTGGAAGCACGAAATCCTGTGCTTCTCTTACGGATGTATGATAAGCTTCCATTTCGCCTTGGAGACTAAAACTATGTTCACAATCATATAAATATGAAGCTAAAAAAGTCGAATAAATGCTCATAAATTCATAAAAATGAGCATAATAAAACATTTTTGGATTTTTACGATAGAAATAATAATGAGTAAATTCATGAATATGAGTTAGTGCATTTTCAAAATTAACTAATTTAGATACCCCAACAAATTTAATTATTTGATTATGTGTTACACAACTAACTCGATGATCTTCAAGTTCTTCACCATAAGTAGCTCTTCTTAAAAAATCATTATAGTCCATAGTTAAATCTTTACCAGTTAATTTTTTAAAAAATTCAATTACAGCTTGCTTTAAAATTTTTTCATCTATTTTTTTCAATTTAAATGGTTCAGGAGTACTTTGACATATTTCCCCAAGATATAAAAACATATCAAAAATAAACTGATCATCAAAAACTGAGTCATCTACATTTTTACCAGTTGATCTACTTATCATATATTCAACTTCTTTCTAAATATATTTCACAAGTTAATCCCATATTATTCCTTAATTAAATTTCTTTGCTTGTTATTATATCATCAATATAAAAAAATAAAAGAATTTCTTCTTTTATTTCACAATTGATTCGAATACTTTTAAACCATCGATAGCACTCGAAGTAATTCCTCCAGCATAACCTGCACCTTCACCACAAGGATATATACCTTTTATATTGCTTTCTAAATATTCATCTCTATTAATTCTTATTGGAGATGATGTTCTAGATTCTACTCCTAGTAATAGCACATCATCTGCATCATATCCTTTTATTTTATTGTCAAAGTCTTTAAATGCCTCAATAATATCATTACATAGATATTCTGGCAAAACATTCCTTAAATTACCAAATACATAGTTTCCTTTAATGATTGGTTTAATATTCCCTATTTTGGTAGTCTTAACATTATTTTTAAAATCTATGTTTTTTTGTACAGGTATATTTCCGTTTCCTTCTTTATAACAAAGTTTTTCTAACTTTTCTTGAAAACTTATACCATCAAATAATTCATCACCATATTCTTTATTTGTAACAGTAACAATTATGGCACTATTGGCATTTTCAGATTCTCTAGCTTTGTTACTCATTCCGTTTACAACAGTTTGTCCTTCAATACTTGATGAATTAACAACATATCCACCAGGGCACATACAAAACGAATAAACACCACGTCCACTTTCGGCAGTATAGGTTAATTTATAATCTGCAGGTGGCAAATATTTAGCATATTTTCCATACTGATTTTCATTTATTAAACTTTGCTTATGTTCCACCCTAAGGCCAACCGCAAATGGCTTTGAATTCATAGAAACATGATGATCATTCAACATATAAAATGTTTCTCTAGCACTATGACCTATAGCTAAAATTAAGCAATTAGTTTTAATATATTCCGAATCATTAATGGTAATACCTTGTAATTCATTATTCTCTATTCTAATATCAGTTAATTTACTATTAAAATGTACCTCTCCACCCCATGATATTATTTTTTCTCTCATATTTTTAACAATTGTTCTTAAATTATCAGTTCCCAAGTGAGGTTTATTTGTATACATAATACTTTCATCAGCACCATTTTTTACAAATACACTTAATACTTCATGTTTACGATGTTCTTTATCTTTTATCATCGTGTTTAATTTGCCATCTGAAAATGTTCCTGCTCCACCTTCACCAAATTGAACATTACATTCTGTATCTAATGCTCCAGTTTTCCAAAATTCCTCAACCTTTTTAATTCTTGTTTCAACATCACATCCACGTTCATAAACAATTGGCTTAAACCCATGTTTTGCAAACTCATATGCCGCAAACATTCCTGCTGGACCAAAGCCAATTATAACTGGTCTATCAATTATTTTCTTATTTATTATAGGTTTATATACTTCTTCTTCAGTATCCAAAATATTATTTGTTCTTTTAATAATACTTTCATTTTTTAAATTAACATTGATCTCATATATATAATAAACGCTATCTTTTCTCCTAGCATCTATCGATTTTTTATATATTTTATATTCAATAATATCCTCTTGTTTAACATTTAATCTTTTTCTAATTGATAATTCTAAATTATCTTTAGTGTCTTCACTTACTAATATTTTTATTTGATTTAATCTTAACATGATTCACCAGCCTTTAACGCGCTGATAAAACAGATAGATAAATTATATCCACCACAATCACCATTTATATCTAATACTTCACCAATAAAATATAAATTATTAACAAATTTTGATTCAAAGTTTTTATTTAATTCTTCTAAACTTACACCACCAATTGTAATTTGAGCATAATCATAATCTTTTGTTTTAATTGGCTTAACTTCAAAATTAATCAAATTATTTAGTAAAACATCTAAATTTTTAATTTCACTTATTTTTAAATTACTATTAATATGCGTATAATCCAAAATCACATTTGCAAGTTTTGAATTCAACATATTATGTAGTAACTGTCTGATACTTAGATTACCTTGTCTTAATAAATATTGTCTTAGTTCTCTTAAGTCTTCAAACATTGGTAAGAAGTTAATAAATATTTTCTTGTTATCACTCTCATAATAGTTAAATAAACTGCTTATTTGCATTGTAACTATTCCTGATATTCCATCATTAGTAAGTTGAATTTCTCCAACATCAACCTTTGTTAATTTATCATCAACATATAGCTTTACTGCAGCATCAGTCCTAATTCCTGCCCAATCTTTTAAATAATATCCATCACATTCAATTTGAACTAATCCAGGTGATAATTTTCTTATATTATGTTTAAAGTTTTTTGCAAAAGTATAACCATCACCAGTAGAACCAGTTTTAGGTGCAGCTAACCCTCCTGTTGCAACAATTAAAAATTCGCTTTCATAATTATTGTCATTAGTCTTAACTTTAAATATTCCATCTACCCTAGTAACTTCTACTACATTTTGATTATTAATTATCCTAACCCCTAATTCTTTTGCTTTACTTATTAAAGCATCGCAAACAGTTTTTGCTTGATTAGAATTAGGATATAAATATCCGTTTTTATTCTTTAAAAGGACTCCTAAATCTTCATAAAATTCTTCTAAATATTTTTCTTTATCTTCAAAATAATTTTCTAAAATATCATTATTTGTTGAATGATAATGACTTATATCTTGATCTTCATTTCCAAGATTACATCTACCATTTCCTGTTAATAATAATTTCTTACAACATGTTTCATTTTTTTCCAATACTGTTACATCAAGGTTATTTTTTCTTAAACGAATTGCACAAGCTAAACCTGATGGGCCAGCGCCAATAATAATTGCTCTTTTCAAAACATATCACCTGTTGTAATTATATCTTATATTTAATCTATTTCATAGAAAAAAAGACTTGGTTGTCGTTTATTCTTTCTTAGTCTCTAAATCAATATCTAGTATGTCATTAATTAATATTTTAGTACCTATAGTAAGTTCTAAATATATATTTAAATCATCAATCTTTTTAACATTTCCCAGTACTGTTATATATTCTCCTCCCTCTTTTCTTTCATCAGGCAAAAAATATGTAATCATCACTTCTGGCTTATTCTTTATATTACTTTTTATAATGTTTAGTTTTCTATTTAGAATTACCTTTTCTTCTTCATCAAGCTCAATTCTATTACCCACAATTCTTCCCGTTTCACTAACTGAATCACTATATCCAGTAAGGGCCGCAAAAGGAGAAAACTGACCAGCTCTGGCATCCATACTCATCCAGTTATGGCGTTTTGACTTGTTATATGGAAGATTAATAATATCATCATAATTTTTCATCCTTTATGTCCCCCAACTTGCCCGTTTCTTTCTCTCATCGTAGCCCCTTCTTCAAAATTCATTCCTTTTAATATCGCATTTTTACCATATTTTTTCTTTATATTTAATAAAGTAGATGCTAATTTTCTTTCTTCAATTTCATCTTTATGTTCTTTGTCTTGCGTTTCTTTATAATCTTTAAAATCAGTAAATAAATCTATTTGCTTAATATGAGGCTCTTCTTTTACAGATGATTCATCTACAACATTACAAGCAACAATATTTAGTTTTCTAACAAGTAAATTAGGATCAATAATCCTATCATATAACTCTACTGCTTTAGCAATAATTATCTTTGCAGATGAAGTTTTATGATCAATATTAATAGTTCCATGTGCATGTTTAGGTATCTTTCTTGAATATCTATCTAAAACTACTTCTCCATCATAGGAATCATCATTTTCTAAATTACTAACATCATAAGTAATAGTTAACACTATTTGATTTGTTACCAGATGTTTTGCTACTAAATCTAACACAAGTGAGTCTGCCATTTCTTTAACAATAATCTTAGTTTTATCATAATTATATGGATGTTGTAATACTTGGCCTAATGAAATACTATTAACTGATGGTCTAAAAGCTTTAATATCCTTTATTTCTACCGGTTCATAACCCCAAGCATGGTCAATCATTAATTCAGCATTTACCCCAAATACTTTATACAGCTTATCTTCATTTATTAAAGAGGCTCTTGCTAAATCTCCCATAGTGTATATTCCCATTTTTTCGAGTCTTTTCGATAATCCTGGACCTGTTCTCCAAAAAGATGTTAAAGGTCTATGATTCCACAACAATCTTCTATATGACATTTCATCTAAAGATGCTAATCTTACTCCAAATGAATTGGGTTCTGCATGTTTTGCAACAATATCCATAGCAATTTTAGCTAAATATAAGTTTGTTCCAATTCCAGCAGTTGCCGTTATACCTGTTGTATCATAAACATCCTTTATAATCTTTGTAACTAAATCTTCTTTGGACAATTTATAATAATTCATATAATCTGTAATATCACAAAATACCTCATCTATTGAATAAACATATATGTCATCTTTAGATAAATATTTTAAATATACTTTATATATGTCATTACTATATTTCATGTAATATCTCATTCTTGGTCTAGCAACAATATAATCAAGTTCTAAATCTTTATTCTCTTCTAACTCTTTTTCATCATAAGATTTGCCAACAAATTTCCCAGTAGTGGTATGCTTTCTTCTTTCTCTATTTATTTCTCGTACCTTTTGTACAACTTCAAATAATCTTGCCCTTCCAGGAATTCCATACTTTTTTAATGAAGGGCTAACAGCAAGACAAATAGTTTTTTCTGTTCTTGAAGAATCAGCAACAACCAGATTAGTAGTTAATGGATCTAGCTTTCTTTCTACGCATTCTACAGAAGCATAAAAACTTTTTAAATCTATACACATATATATCTTATCCAATTGTTACTCGCCTCTTTCTAATATATTTTTCTTCTCTAAATAAATTATAATACACGAACGAGTGTTTGTAAAATAAAAAAGTTGGAATTAACCAACTTTTTCTTATTTTCTTATTCTTGTAAATGGTTGGGTTTCTGTTAATGAACCTACACCATTTTCCATAGCTTTCATATACTGTCTTAAGAAATAAACTTTATCTAAATTATTATCAAATACAATATCAGCAAATTCTAAAGCAGCATCCATATCCAATTGATCATATTCAGTTACTCTGAAACCACCACGTGCAATTAATCGAAGTCTATTCATTACAACTGATTCACTAAAGTCAGGTGATTGAGCAGCCTTTAACATCTTAATAAATAAATTAATATTATTTTGCCATATAATTTCATTTAAAGTACCATTAGGTGCTCTAAACTCAAATGTATCGATTTTATCAGGATTCTCTGAAGTTCTAATATTTTTAAAATTAAGTCCATGATATTTATTTGTTGCCAACATAGTAACAATTTCATCTATACTACAATTGTTTTGACTTAATTTAGCAATATCTTCAAATAATTCTATTGAAATTGGAGTAGCATATTCATCGATACCTTTTCTACCAGTAGAATATTCTCCGTATCCAAATCTATAAATAACTTTTTCATATGCAGCCCAAAGTTTAAGAAAGTTTAACCAAGCTTGTCTATCATTACCTAAAGCCTGTCTACCAATATGAACATGTCCACCACATCTATCATTAATAATAGCATTTGGTCTTATGATACCACATACTTGTTCAACTTGACTCCAATCAGTTCCATTATCACTTAGGATTGGAGAAGCTATTTCACCACCATGAGACAATGAATTATCAGGTTTAATTTCCCATCTATAATCTAGACGTGAACTGTGAAGTTTTCTATTAATCTGTCCTTTATCAGCATTATCAAACTCTATTTCAATTCCAAATGTATCTAATCCACTTAATCCTAATGAAGATCTATAATCAAGAATATACTTGGAAATATATTGTAATAAAAATTGACGATCAGTTCTAGGTAAATATGTTAATATTTCATTATCATCACTACCTATGTAATCGAAAATCGTAGATGTATCTAATCTAGGTTTTTCTTTTTTAACTAATTCCCCCATTTTTATCCCCCTCTTTTCTTCTTATGCAAAGAATTTTACTACAATTTTGGACATTTGTCAAGTAAAAAGCAAACATTTTATCGTTTTTAATGCTATATATACATAAGGAAAAGTAACAAATAGCAGAATAGGCACTGAATTCCAGGCAAAATTTGAAAAAACTTGACAAAAAAGCGAACATATGTTATTATTTACTTAGCAACAGGTTTAAAAACTTTAAAGTTGTAATATTTAGGGGGAAAAATAAAATGGAAAAAAGAAAGATTATAAAAAAAGCAGGTGCAATAATTTTAGGCTTTGCAATTGGCGGTGGAATAGGACTAATAATTGGTGAAAACGATGTGGATCATACTTCAAGAGTATGTTTGGTTACAAGGATATTAAACCTAATACCAAGCCCTATAAAAACAGAAGAAGGATATACAATTCCGACTGGGGTTGCATTGCATCAATGGAAAGAAATGGAAAAAGACTTTAAGGAAAAACGCGGAATTAATGATGCAAAAATATCATATGGAAAAATACAGGAAAAATTTCAAAAGTCGATATTAATTGAACCATCAGTACATGTAAACGAAGATGGAACAATAGTATATTTTGCACCATCAGGATACGATTTGGTTAAAATAAACGGAAAAGTAATGTGCCAAAAAATCTCATACGAATATGGTAAAAGCGGATATGGACTAAAAGCCGATTGGGGAATAGTTAAAGATACAAATGGTAATGAATACAATGGATGTGTAGACACATTAATAGTAACAAGATAATAAAGGAGAATAAAATGGAAAGTATGCAATTCGAAATTACAAATAGTGAAGGTAAAATGATAATTTGTGAAACAATTGCAACTTATCACGATGAAGATTCAAATAAAGACTTTATTGTTTATACAGACGGAACATTAAA
This sequence comes from Caryophanales bacterium, assembly GCA_016288635.1. Taxonomy (GTDB): domain Bacteria; phylum Bacillota_I; class Bacilli_A; order RF39; family UBA660; genus JAEEKZ01. The sequence goes on along the minus strand of JAEEKZ010000007.1, from coordinate 673 downwards.
TGAAGAAAAAAAATTAAAATTGTTTTATTCATTATATAAAATAAAAGATAATACAATTCAATTAATTAAAACCATGAATAAGGAAGATAAAAAATTAGGATTAGAATTAATAAAAGAATTAATAACTGATTTAAAATCTTAATAAAAAAAGATGATTGGAATACAATCATCTTTTTTTGTAAATGAAATAATTTATTACAACGTAAATAAAAAAACTAACTATTTCTAGTTAGTTATTTTAATATGGTGCGGGTAAAGGGACTTGAACCCCCACGGATAAACCATTAGATCCTAAGTCTAACGCGTCTGCCAATTTCGCCATACCCGCATGATTGGTGGACCTCATAGGACTCGAACCTATGACAACCCGGTTATGAGCCGGGGGCTCTAACCAACTGAGCTAGAGGTCCATCGCCTTTTAAATATAACATATTTAAATGTGTTTTTCAATAATTTTTAGGCGTTTTTGCCGAAAAATAAAACGAACTGATGGTTAATCATCATGTTCGTTTAAAATTACTACCGTTTCTCCCAAATTCCACCCATTCAAGTAATACTTATTAACCATTTTGTTTTTAGAAAGCGTTTTATTTACTTCCTTAGTCAAAATATTAGTACTTTTACCATGAATAATACATACTACTTTCTTTTTCATCAAATAATTATCTTTAAT
>JAEEKZ010000049.1 GCA_016288635.1 Caryophanales bacterium | reverse complement strand
CCGAAGGAACAGATTTACAGTCTGCCGCGTTTGACCACTTCGCTATCCCTCCATAAAAATGGTGCCGACAGAGGGAATCGAACCCCCAACCTACTGATTACAAGTCAGTTGCGCTACCAATTACGCTATGTCGGCATCAAAAATGGTGGGCGTTATAGGACTCGAACCTATGACCCTCTGCTTGTAAGGCAGATGCTCTAACCAACTGAGCTAAACGCCCATCTTACTACTAAAATGGGACCTGGTTTTCCAGGACAACTAAAATTATACTATAAGTGTTAGGTGAATGCAAGAAAATTTAACGTTTTTTTGTCCATTTTATGACTTTTGTGGGTTTTTGTCGCCTTTTTTTGCTAGATATACCCTATTTTCCCTTATAAAATAAGGGAATGAAGCCAGATAAATACCAATCATATGTTATTGAAAATATTCATAATATGCTAGTTCTTGCTGGTGCCGGAACTGGTAAAACTTTTTGTATAATTAGAAAGATAGAATACTTAAAAAAGACTTTTGGAGCAACAAATGATGATTTTCTAATTATTTCTTTTACAAATGAATCAGTTAATGACTTAAAAAAGAAAATTAATTTTGATAATATCTATACTTTTCATAAGTTAGCTTTACATATTTTGTGTGGTAAATATACTATTTGTGATGAATCACTATTAGCTTATATAATAAACGAGTATTTTTATTCATTTATCACTTCTAGAGAGAAAAGAAAAATACTATTATATTATTTTTCTTTGAGTTATTCCCTATTTTTAAAATCTAATAATTTTATTGATCTTAAAAAAATTGTTTTCACGTACATTAAACTAATTAAGGCTAACAACTTAGATACTAGTTATATAATTAATTGCTTTAAAAGAGAAAAAGATAAATTCTTAATCGGCATTATTCTCAAAATATATACCATGTATGAACTAGAAAAAGAATCTCAGGTAAAAGTTGATTTAGATGATTTAATAATCAAAGCATCTAAGATTAAGAAAAAATACTCATATAAGTATATTTTTATCGATGAATTTCAAGATACTTCACAAATCAGATTTGATTTAATATATAACATTTATAAGAATTCTAATTCGCATATCTATTTATTTGGCGATGATTTTCAATCGATATACCGATTTACAGGTTGTAATCTAAATATCATGTTAGATATAAAAAAATATATTGAGGATATTGAGATAGTTCGTCTAAAAAGGACTTTTAGGAATAGTCAAGAGCTTATCAACATTGCAAATCAATTTATAACTAAGAATCCCAAACAGTTGAAAAAAGATATGATTAGTGATAAATCAATTGAATCCCCTATCAAAATTATTAAATATAAAAATCCTAAAAAAGCATTCTCTGATTTAACTAGAAAATTGGATATGAATAATGTGTTAATTTTAGGAAGAAATAATAATGATTTATTAAGGTATACTAAAGATAATTTTTATTATTTGACCATTCATAAGTCTAAAGGCTTAGAGTCTCAAAATATAATTTTAATTAATTGCGAAAACAAAAATAATAGTTTGCCAAGTAAGATAAAAAACTATTATTTAATTGAAAAAATTAATTATTTTAAAGAAATAAAATATGCTGAAGAAAGAAGACTATTCTATGTTGCATTAACGAGAACTAAAGAAATTGTTTATATTTTAACACCTAAGAATAATGAATCAGTTTTCATTAAGGAATTGGAGCAAATTATTAAGCAAAATAAAAAAAGGTATTAACTACCTTTTATTTATATTCTAAGTTTAATCTTCCCAAGACTAAATGTCCATCTACATAATCAAGACCTAAAGTATCTTGAGAAACAACTTTTTCTCCTTTGTATAGATAAATCTCAGCACTAAATCCGCCTAAGCTTTTATTAATTCCTCTAATAACAACATTATACTCGCCATAATTAAAGTTATCTATTCCTGTTTGGTATACTAAGTAATACTCTGTAGAATCATCAGGAACAGCATATGTTTCATAAGCATCTGCTAGATGACTAAAATATGAATCATACTTGTCTAGTGTTTCTTTAGTTACTAAGTATTTCTTACCAACTTCATCTGTTATAACTTTATCAAAGTTAATTTTATAGATTGTTTTAGCAATTATTGGTGCAAAATCATCAAATACATTGTGAGATTGTAGCATTTGCTTATTATCAACATAAGACCAATCATCTGCAGTAAAATCATCATCAAATGCATTTAAATCAGAATATATTGCAGGATCTTTTTGATTAAGTATAGCAACAACTTTAATTAATTCTGATTCAATTCTATTATATTTTCCTTCAGCAGTTAGATTTTCTTGAACAGGTTCTTTCTTAAAAAATCCACCTTGAACTGAACCATTTAAATGCAAAATTGTATATACTAAGTATACTGCCACTACGACAATTAAAGCTCCAGTAACAATTAATCCAACCTTATATTTTTTATCCATTTTTATCCTCCCTTTTAAAGAATACTATTATTTTTTACTGTCAAATTTCTTTCTTTGTTCAGTATTCAATATTTTCTTTCTTAATCTAATACTCTTAGGGGTAACTTCAACAAGTTCATCACTATTAATATAATCTAAACAATATTCTAATGTCAATAATCTAGGTCTTTTAAGAACAACAGTCTTATCAGCATACGCACTTCTTGTGTTAGTTAAGTTTTTACCTTTAACAACGTTAACTGCCAAGTCGTTTTCTCTATTACATTCACCTACTATCATGCCCTCATAAACTGGAGTAGCTGGTTCAATGAACATAATACCACGATCTTCTAGAGCACCAATTGAATATGCTGTAGCATTTCCGTTTTCCATAGATACTAGTACACCAAGTTTTCTTTCACCAGTTGTTAATGATTCAATTGGGGCATATTCTTTAAATGAATGGTTTAGTATTCCATATCCTTTGGTTAATGTCATGAATTCTGTATTGAATCCAATTAATCCTCTTGATGGGATTGTATATATTAATCTTGTTAGGCCGTTTACGTTTGTCATATTTTCCATATGACCGCCACGATCTCCAAGAGATTGGATTACGTTTCCTACGCCTTCATCAGATACTTCAATTTGAACTTCTTCATATGGTTCACATTTTATACCATCAATTTCTTTAATGATAACTTCTGGCTTAGATACTTGAAGTTCAAATCCTTCTCTTCTCATATTTTCAATTAAAATAGATAAGTGAAGTTCACCACGACCTGATACAACCCAAGAATCATTTCCGCTTTTTTCAACTTTTAAGGAAACATCTCTTTGAATCTCTTTAAATAATCTATCTTCGATTTTGCTTGCTGTTACTAACTTTCCTTCTTGTCCACAGAATGGGCTTGAGTTAACTGAGAAAGTCATTTTTAGTGTTGGCTCATCAATTCTTAATAATGGTAAAGCTTTTTCTTTTCCAATATTACAAACTGTTTCACCTACTGAAATATCTGGAAGACCTGCAATTGCAACAATATCTCCTGCATCAGCTTCTGTAATTTCTGTTCTTTTTAGCCCAAAGAAACCAAATAGTTTTTGAATTCTAAATTGTTTCTTTGTTCCATCTAATCTAACGCATGAAACCATTTCGTTAGTTTTAATCTTACCACTTTTAACTCTACCAATACCAATTCTACCTACAAAGTCATTATAGTCTAATAATGCAGGTTGGAATTGTAAATCGTCATCTTTATTAACATCTGGAGCTGGTATTTCTGAAAGAATTAAGTCAAATAAAGGATTATAGTCTTCAGTTTGCGTATTAATATCGGGATCTAGACTACATGTTCCATTTAACGCTGATACATATGCAACTTTAAAGTCTATTTGCTCATCTGTTGCACCTAATTCAATAAATAACTCAAGTACTTCATCAATTACTTCTTTTACTCTTGCAGATGGTTTATCTACTTTGTTGATAACTACAATTGGTTTTACTTTTGCTTCTAGAGCTTTCTTTAAAACGAATCTAGTTTGAGGCATAGTTCCTTCATAAGCATCAACAAGTAATAAAACACCATCAACCATATTCATAATACGTTCAACTTCTCCACCGAAGTCAGCATGGCCTGGAGTATCAAGAATGTTAATCTTTGTACCATTATACATAATTGCTGTAGTTTTAGCTAAGATAGTAATTCCTCTTTCTCTTTCAATATCATTTGAGTCCATCGCTCTTTCATTTACAGCTTCGTTTTCTCTAAATGTTCCTGATTTTTTTAATAATTGATCAACCAAGGTTGTCTTACCATGGTCAACATGGGCAATTATTGCAATATTTCTTATTTCTTCCATAAATATCCCTCTTTTTTCACACGTGTGATTATATCACATTTTAATTAATATAAAAACATATTTTTAAAGTATCTATACATATTATAAAGAATATGAATTCAACCCCTAAAACATTGTTACATATCTTAACACCGCCAAAGCAATATGTCAAACATTTATTTGAAAAAACGATGTAAAGTGCAGTGTATACTGTACACTTGCAGATTGTAAATAGACATTTCTAACATTATAATTTAGGTAGAGGAAGGAGGCGCTTTTAATGTGCATATCAAAAAGAGCTAGGATTTTCATAGCCTTGGCAATGCTTTTATATTGTATTTCTCTCATACAAACGACCTATGCTAAGTACGTTTCAAGCGCTTCAGCGACTTCCGTATTAAGCATCTCAAGATGGAGTATAAAAGTAAATGATCAAGATATTGTTAATTCTTCAAACTTTTCAACAGCAGTTCATCCTGTGTTTGAAGGAACAGCAAATATTAGAGAAGGAATAATTGCCCCAACTGCTGAGGGTTATTTTGAAATATCAATTGATGCTACTGAAACTGATGTATCGTTTAATTACACATTAAATATTACACCTGATGTAAATAATACTGTAGATGATTTAAAAATATATAAATATTCCATAAATGGTGTTGAAACTACTGGTAGTCTATCAACTCTAACTAATCGAATAGCATATAACGCAAGCGATACAGATAAAACTATAGAAATAAAAGTATATGTTAAATGGGATGATGATGTAGCAACACAAACAATGTCTAACTCAGATGATTCTGAAGCTGCTCAAAATGGACTAGCAAATTACAATATTACACTAAACTTTGTTCAAACAATTACATAAAAAAAGAAGTTCAATTATTCTTGAACTTCTTTTTTATTGTTCTTTTTTTCTTTTACTGTTTTTTCTTTAGAGTCTTTTTCTTCTTTAGGCTCTTTTTCTTTAAATTCTCTTTTTGGTAAGCACTCTTTTCTTGATAAGTTTAAACGTCCACGATTATCGAAACCTAATGATTTAACCATTATTTCATCGCCAACTTTAACCATATCACTTGCTTTTTCAACTCTCTTATAATCAAGTTGAGAAACATGAACCATACCTTCACAGCCAGGCCATAATTCTACGAAGCAGCCGAAGTCTTCAACCTTTGTAACTTTACCAGTATAAACTTTATCTTTTTCAACTTCTCTAGTTATTTCTTCAATAGCCTTTCTAGTCTTTTCTATAATCTTATTATCTGTATGATAAATAATTACTGTTCCATCATCTTCTAAATCAACTTTAACAGCATTTTTATCGTTTACTGTCTTAACATTTGAAGCTTCAAGAATGATTTTAGTAATCATTTCTCCACCCTTACCAATTACATCTTTAATTTTGTCTGGGTTAATCTTGAATGAAACAACTTTTGGAGCATACTTACTAACTTCTTTTCTTGGTTCTGGAATAGTATCAGTAATTAATCCTAAGATTTCCATTCTAGCTTTCTTAGCTTGTGCCAAAGCTTCTTTTAAGATCTTTTCTGTTACACCTTTAATCTTGATATCCATTTGTAGAGCTGTAATACCTTTCTTAGTACCAGCAACTTTAAAGTCCATGTCTCCCATGTGGTCTTCTAGACCTTGAATATCAGTTAAAATTGTATATTTCTTTCCATTTTGAATTAATCCCATTGCTATACCAGCAACTGGAGCTTTAATTGGTACACCTGCAGCCATTAAGCTTAAGCATCCTGCACAGATAGTTGCTTGACTTGATGAACCATTTGATTCTAACACTTCTGAAACAACTCTTACTGTGTAAGGGAATTCTTCTTCACTTGGCATTACTTGTGCTAAGGCTCTTTCACCTAAAGCGCCATGTCCAATTTCTCTTCTTCCTGGAGAACCATATCTACCAATTTCACCAACTGAGAAGTTAGGGAAATTGTAATGTAACATGAATCTCTTAGAATCTTCTAATCCTAAGCCATCTAATACTTGGTGTTCATTTAATGCACCTAATGTAGTAGTTGCAAGAACTTGAGTTTCCCCTCTTTGGAATAATCCTGAACCATGAGTTCTAGGAAGTAAATCGATATAAGCTTCTAATGGTCTTATTTCGTCTGCTTTTCTTCCATCTGGTCTAATCTTTTTGTCAGTGATTAAGTATCTAACTTGTTCACCTTCAATTTGATCAACTCTCTTAGCAACATCTTTCATTATATCTTCATAGTTTTCTCTATCAGCATATAATTCTGCGAAATGTTCTATTGCATCAACTTTAACTTCGTCAATCTTAGCATATTTTTCTAATTTTTCTTTAATTTGAATTGCTTTTAACATATTAGCAGTAGTATATTCATCTACTTCTTTCTTAATATCAGCATCAATATCAAATATTGGTAAATCTATCTTTTCTTTTCCAACTTCTTTAATAATTTCTTCTTGGAAATCACATAAATCTTTAATATTTTCATGAGCAAACATTAATGCTTCTAACATCTTAGATTCGCTTAATTCACTAGCGCCAGCTTCAACCATACAAATGGCATCTTTAGTACCAGCAACAGTTAAACTTAATGAACTATTATCAGTTTCTTCAGCAGTTGGGTTAATAACAAATTCTCCATTTACTAAGCCAACTTTTACTCCTGAAACAGGTCCATCAAATGGTATTTCAGAAATACCTAAACATAATGATGTACCAAACATTGCTGCCATTTCAGGTGAATTATCTTGATCAACTGATAATACAGTGTTGATAACTTGAATCTCATTTCTAAGATTCTCATTAAACATAGGTCTAATAGGTCTATCTATTAAACGTGCGGCTAATGTAGCCTCATCAGTAGGTCTTCCTTCTCTCTTAACGAAGCCTCCTGGAATTTTACCAACAGCGTATAATTTCTCTTGGTAAATTACTTGTAATGGGAAGAAATCTTGTGTAATTGGGGTTTTACCCATTACGCATACACTTAGTACAACTGTTTCTCCATATCTAACTAGAACAGAACCGTTTGATTGTTTAGCTAATTGTCCAGTTTCGATAACAAGTTTTCTTCCTAAAAAATCTTTTTTAAAAACTCTTTTCATATAATCCTTTCCCCGAATAAAAAAGACACTAAAAACAAAGTGCCTATTTTCTTAATCCTAATTTTTTAATGATTTCTCTGTAGCTAACTACATCATTTTCTTTTAAGTAGTTAAGAAGTTTCTTTCTTCTACCAACTTTTCCCATAAGTCCTTTATTAGAACTATAGTCATGTTTGTTAGCTTTTAAATGTTCAGTTAAATTATTAATTTCGCTAGTTAATAAAGCAATTTGAACTTCAACAGATCCAACGTCTTTTTTAGACTTAGCATATTTCTTAATAATTTCTTCTTTTTGTTCTTTATTTAAAGCCATTTTAATTTCTCCTTTCTTATATAATAAACGGTTCAAACCTAGTGAAATGTTGGAGTTTCATCTCCCCAAGTCAAAACTTAATCGTATTATAATACATTTGTTTTAAAAAATCTACAAAAATATATTATTTTAGTTTTTCTTTAGCTACAGTTAACATTAATTTGATTCTGTTTGCTTGATTTGTATGTGATGCTCCTGGGTCATAGTCTATTGCTACTATGTTAGCATCTTTGTATACATTTCTTATTTTCTTGATTACACTCTTACCAACAATATGGTTTGGTAAGCACGCAAATGGTTGTACGCATACTACATTAGTAATTCCTTCATTTATTAATTCACACATTTCAGCAGTTAAGAACCAACCTTCTCCAGTTTGATTTCCTGTTGATAATATGCCATCAACGTTTTGCGCTAAATGATAAATATTTGTAACACTTCTGTATCTTGTTCCTTGTAAACAATCTTTTACTACTTTTTCATATCTATCAATAATATTTAAGACATTCTTTTGAACAAAGGCAGCCATCTTTCCTGTTTTAAATAGTTTTTCCTTAACTATACCATTGTAGCAACAGTATTTAACGAATCCCATTAAGTCCGGAACAAATACTTCTGCGCCTTCAGCTTCTAATTTTCTTACTAAATTATCATTTGCAAATTCATGATATTTAACAAGAATTTCACCAACGATACCTACTTTTGGTTTACGTGTTAGTTTGATGTTAATATCTTCAAAGTCCGCAATCATTTGCTTGATGTTCTTTTTGTAATTATTCTTACCTGTTTCAACATCTTTTCTTAATTTATTCATCCAGTAATCATATAGTTTATCTGTATCTCCTTGGTTAACTTCATATGGTCTAGTTGCATATAACAACTTAGCTAATAAGTCACCATAGACAATACATTTAACTGCTCCATCTAAGAATGATGGTTTCATTAAACTAAATGCTTGTTCTTTTTCAAGACCTGATGCATTAACAGATATTACTGGTATCTTAGATAAGCCTGAATCTTTTAAAGCTTTTCTAATTAAACCAATATAGTTTGTTGCTCTACATCCTCCACCAGTTTGAGTAATAATTACTGATGTATGATCTAAGTCATATTTACCACTTTGTAAGGCATTTATTAATTGACCTGTAACAATAATTGCAGGATAACAAGCATCGTTATTAACATATTTTAAACCAACATCTACAATTTCATCTGTTGTTTCTTTTAGATATACAGCATTATAGCCTTCTCTTCTTAATAAACTTTCAAATAATGGCATATGATTTTTAGACATATCTGGGAAAAGAATTGTATCTTTTACATCTGTTTTATCAAAATAATTTTTCTTATATCTATATGTCTCATACTTGTGTTCTGTTGATAATCTTTTATTCATTGAAGCAATAAGTGATCTAATTCTAATCTTAGCTGCTCCTAGGTTATTTATTTCATCAATCTTTATTGTTGTATATAATCTATCATTTGCTTTTAGTATTTCTTCGGTTTGGTCTGTTACAATTGCATCTAGTCCACATCCAAATGAGTTTAATTCAACTAATTCTAAGTTTGGATATTGGCTAACTACATCTGCAGCATTATAGATTCTTGAATGATATGCCCATTGATCAACAACTCTTAGTTTAGTATCTAGTTTACTTAAGTGACAAATAGAATCTTCGCTTAGTACTGCTAGACCTAAAGAGTTAATCATAGTATCAATACCGTGATTTACTTCTTTATCTAAATGATATGGACGTCCTGATAGAACAATTGCTTTTTCATTATGATCTATAACATATTGTAAGAATTCTTCACCTTTTTGTCTTACATCTTCTTTAAATTTATCCATTTCTTGGAAAGCTTTACTAATTGCTTCTTTTAATTCTTTCTTAGTAAATTTGTATTCTTTAAATTCTTCAAGTTCATTAATTCTTTCGAATAATCTCTTTTCATCTAAAGGTAAGAATGGATTCATGTATTTAATATGTTCTTTTTCTAAGTCTTCAACATTTAATCTAATAGCTTCAGAATAACTTTGAACTATTGGACAGTTAAAGCAGTTATCTGCATTAGAGAATTCTCTTTTTTCGTGCATAATACACGGATAGAAGATTGTCTTACAACCTTTACTTATTAGGTTAATAATATGTCCGTGTACTAGTTTTGCAGGATAACATACAGATTCACTTGGCATTGATTCAATACCAGTTTCATATATACGTCTATTTGAGTGATCTGATAATACTACTTTAAATCCTAAGCTAGTAAAGAATGTGAACCATAAAGGATAGTTCTCATACATATTAAGTACTCTAGGAATACCTATTGTACCTCTTGGAGCATCCTCAAGTGGTTTATAATCAAATAATCTATCATATTTCCAAGAATACATGTTTGGTAAATAAGTGCTACTACCATTATTACCACTACCCTTTTCACATCTATTTCCTGATATGAATGAT
>JAEEKZ010000048.1 GCA_016288635.1 Caryophanales bacterium | reverse complement strand
TAGAAAATTAGTCCTTTTCAAAGGACTTTTTTTATTGATATACTTTGTTATTTGTGTTACTATTTAGTAGAGGAATGTATATGAAGAATAAGGGATTTACGATAGTAGAATTATTAGCTACAGTCGTGTTGATTGGTATAATTTCATTAGTAGCTTTGGGAAGCTATTCTGGTATAAAAAGGACCATTATGAAAGCACAAACAAAAAATGTTGTTAGTAATATTGAGTCTACTGCGATTATTTACTCTACTAGTAGAGATAGAGTAGGTTGGGTACCATTAACTGAATTAGTTGATAATGAATTTATTGATAAAACTGATTTGGAAAGAATTGATGAATTTGAAGATGAAAATGGAGATAAGTGTTATTTGCTAACAGGCGAAGGCGATGATGCGACAATTAACACAGAAGTTGGCATTTTCATTGGCCAAAAATACGCAAAAACTAGCGTAACCACAACATGTGATCCTAGTGATCCAGAGTGTGATGCAACTGCAAACTATTCTGTTAACACTTCTGAAGGAGCAAACCTAGTTAAAACTGCTGATTTTTATTGTAAAAAAGTTGAAAAAGAAGAAGATCAGGTAAAATATGGAACTGCAATTGCTGGATCTGAAACCAGCAGCAGATTTAGAAGCTATTCATTAGATATTGTTGATGAGTCACCTGAATATATTATTGTTCATTTGTCTTGTACAAACGGACTTTATAGATATCCTGGAGATGCGTTATCTCAGCCAGGACCAAATCAACTTCCTGGTATTGCTGCAGGTGTTCCGTTTAGGGTAGATGATATGACTGCAAATGATTCTTGTTCTTTATTATTATATAGTCAATCAAAAGGGATTTATAAAAAGTATACATATTTAATGAGTGGGGGATCTTAAGATGAATAATGAAAAGGTAAGTATTCTTGAAAGATATGGAGAAAATTTAACGGCAAAAGAGTATCTTGTTGATCCTGCAATAGGAAGAGATCAAGAGATAAAAGAAGCAATGAGAATTATGCTTTTAGCTGATAAGAGTGTACTTCTTGTTGGTAAACCAGGTATTGGTAAAACTGCTATTGTAGAGGGTATTGCATATAGAATTAAAACTAAGCAATGTCCAATGATTTTGCAAAATAAACAAATAATTAAAATTACCATTTCTAGTTTGACAGGTTCTGTAAATAGTGGTGGTCAAACTGAAATGAGAGTAGATATGTTGGTTAAGGAATTAGCCGAAAAACCAGACGTTGTTGTTTTTTTGGATGAAACACATTTACTTGTCAATCCAGAAGGCGGTATGGATGCTGCTAACATGTTAAAAACTGGTCTTGATAGAGGAACAATTAAGATTATAGGTGCTACTACTTCAGATGAATATGAAACATATATTTTAAGAGATAGAGCATTCCTAAGAAGATTTGAGGTTGTTAATATTGCAGAAGCAGATCAAGACACTGTTGTCAAAATTTTAATGGGTACGCTTCCTAAATTAGAATATAGATCTGGAGCTAAAGTTCCTTATCAACCGTTTATAACTGAAAAAATTATGAGGTTTATCGTTGAGATGACGAGTGAGTTTAAGAGAGTATATGGTATATCAAGTAGATATCCAGATATTTGTATAACGCTAGTAAACGATGCGCTTTCTCATGCGGTTTATCATAATTCACAAAGTTGTACTTTAAAATATTTTTATATGGCAATATGCAATTGTAAAAGTATTTATGAAGATGCTAAGGTAAAAGAAATAGAACGCTTTAAAGAAGTTTTCAAGGACATGATTGCTTCTGAGGGCGTTAATTTAGAAGAAACTTATTAATTTGCGTTAATAAGTTTTCTAACTAATTAAAAGAGAAAAGGGTGATTATATGGATAAAGTAATTAAAAGAATTACAAGACGTAATTTAATTAAGTTTTTGATTTATATTTGTTTAGTTTTCTTGTTCTTACTTCCAATAATCTTTTCCGGGTTTTCTCGTCATGATTTGTTAGATAAAAATAATTGTGAAATTTCAACATATGAAGATGTTGAGAAATGTGTAAAATCAAATGATTATTTTGTGGAAATACATGCTTCTTCAATGAAAAATACAAATCATTTTTTCAAACTTGTTAGGGATGAAAATGAAATTGTTGCGTATTTAATTGACGTGGAACTAAAAGATGTTAATGGTGGTGTTCATTCATTAATTGGTGTTTTACCTAAAAGTAATGCTGATAATTATTTGAATTTTATTGAAAAAGTTGGAAGGGTATCATTTAAGACACATTTAGGTAAATTTGGTAAAAATAATGCGTATTATGAACAATATGAATTAGTTAAGCAAGAATATCAGAATAATAATAGTAAATCAGAAATAATGGACTTAAATTTTGATTCATACAATTTTACAAATACACGTAAATTTATGAATGTTTATCTTGGATGTTTATTGATAATAGTTGTAATATTTGCGTATTCGGCAATTCAGTGTTTAATTAAATTTATAAATCCAAGAAAAAGTGATTTTTTCAAATTTGTTGATAAAAAGGAATATGAAAAGATATTAAATGATAATAAATATTTATTAGATTCTAGTAAAATTAAAATCACATATGATTATTTATATTCTGTACAATATAGAAATGAATTTGCTTTACCAATAAATGAAATCGTTTGGGTGTATGGTAAGTGTATAAATGATAAAAAGAAGCAAATATATAAATTGATTGTAAATTTAAATAATGGAAAAAAATATGAAATATTGTCATCAAAGGAAAGAATTGATGATGTGTTTGACATATTAAAGTCATTGAATAACAAAATAGTTACAGATTATACTACTGAGTATCAAGAAAAATATAATAGAAATCCAAAAGAATTTATTTGAAAGAGGTGTATTAATGAAAAAGAAAGCTGTTAATTATATTTTCTTAAGCATTGCAATATGTGTTGTGCTGTTTTTTGCAATAAGCATATGTATGGGTAAGGAATTTTATATTGATCATTTAATGAAAAAATTGATAGTTGATGGACTTAGAAGAGATTGGTTAACTGAAATAGTAAAAGTTCTTACAAACTTAGGCAGTTTACCAGCATATATAGTATATGTAGCAATTACCTTTTTCGTTGTTAAAAACAAAAGAACTGTATACTCTATGGTATGTAATTTAGGAATGTCTGCATGTATTATGTTAATTGTAAAGAATATTGTTAGAAGACCTAGACCAGATTTAATGCTAATTGAAGAAACAGGTTTTAGCTTTCCATCAGGACATTCGCTAAATGCATTTGTGTTCTTTGGATTTGTTATTTATATGTTATATCAGTTTAATAAAGATAAAAAAACAAAAAAATATTTATGGTTGTCTATCTTATGTGGTTTATTAATAGTATTAATACCACTAAGTAGAATTTATTTGGGTGTTCACTATGCAAGTGATTGTTTATGTGGAATGCTTGTTGGATATATCTCATTATTTACGTTTATAAATTTTGTAGAATATTCTAAACCATTAAATTATTGTTGGAATATTATTGATGGTGTTTATAAAAGAATATTTGGGAGAAAAAAGAAAAATGGAAAAGAAGAAAGTAAATGATCCACTTTATAAGAGTTTCCAACATGCTTTTGACGGAATAATAGCTGCAATTGGAGCAGAAAGAAATATGCTTATTCATATTGGAGTAATGTGTTTAGTTATTGTGTGTGGATTCATCTTTGATATAACTGTTACTGAGTGGGTAGTGTGTTTTGCAATGTTTGGATTGGTTATTTCAAGTGAGTTAATTAACACTGCAATAGAAATGGCTATTGATATTTGTAGTCCTGGATTAAATCCCAAGGCCAAATTTTGTAAAGATGTTTCAGCGGGGGCTGTATTATTTAATGCTGTAATTTCTGTTATAGTAGGTTTAATAATATTTATTCCATATATTTTATAGAAAGAGTTGGTGATTGAATGAAACATTTTAGTAAGAAGGAAGTAGATATTGAAGAGGTAAACGAGGTAGTTGACTGGGGTAAGAAAATATTAAAATTAACTTATACAGTTATGATTATTGGCTTGGTACTTTGTGTATTTTTGTTCTTTAAATCATTTGGTATATTTAGGTTATTAGGTGATATTTTAGTAACTTGTACTCCTTTACTAATTGGTTTTATACTTGCGTGGTTATTTAATCCTTTAGCAAAAAAATTACAAAGTAAAGGAATAAACAAAGTGTTATCTGCTTTAATAATATATGCTGGATTGTTTATTATATTCTTTATAATTATTAGAGTATTTATTCCGTTAATATATAGTCAATTACTTGACTTTGCTAAAGTTGTTCCTAATATTATAACTAGTATTAATAACTTTATTAACGGAGTGTTTGATAAGCTTACTACTGATGCTCTTGATTTATCTTCAACAAAGGAAGCTTTGTTAACTAACTTAACAGCGATTATTAGTAATATGGCTGTTGGATTACCATCAACATTACTTGATTTTGTTGTTGGTTTATTTGGTGCTTTTGGTATTGTCGGCTTAGGGTTAGTAATTGGTATTTATATGCTTATGGATTTTGATAAATTAGTATCAAGTTTCTTAAATATAGTTCTTCCTAAGAAATATGAAAAAGAAGTATATAATTTATTAAGAGATATTGGTGTTGAAGTTAGACATTGTATTAATGGAACATTACTTGTTGCATTAATGGTATTTGTTTGTGATACAATTGGATTCACTCTTGTAGGCTTAAATGGATCATTATTATTTGGTTTATTTTGTGGAATTACGGATTTAATTCCATACATTGGACCATATTTAGGTGGTGCGGTAGCTGCAATAATTGGATTTACACAAAGTCCTATAATAGGTATTGGTGTAATTATTATTGCTGTTATAGTTCAGCTTATTGAAAACTATGTATTACAACCAGTAGTTATGAGTAAAGCAACTCAATTAAATCCGATTGTAATAATGATTGCCTTGTTATTATTTGGAAAATTCTTCGGAATTGTTGGAATGGTATTTGCAATGCCAATACTATCAATTGTAAAAGTAATAGTGTTGTTTTTTGTTGACAAATACGAGTTATTTAAACATCCAAAAGTTGTTGAAGAATAAAAAGAATTGTGTTATATTATGCTTGTAATCGGCGATAAGTAATGATTATTTCTTGAAATCAAAGAGAATCTGTGGTTGGTGTAAATAGATATTTTGAGATATAATTGGCTGTACTTTGAGATTAATCGGCATAGTTCGTTAAAAAAATAAGTTAAATAAAGGATGGTACCGTGCATAGCACTCCTTTTGTTGCCATTCTTTTTTGTTTGAAAGGGTGAGATTATGAGAATTTTTTTAGTAGCTGGTAGAAGTGGATCTGGAAAGACTGAGGTAGCAAGATATATTAAGGAATACTATATCTATAAGATGGAAGAATCTGTTATTACTGGATATAGTAAATATATAACTCCATTTTGTATGGAATTAACTGAATGGGATGGTATGGGTGTTAAACCAAGAAGAGATATGCAAATTATTGCTGCGGAATTAAGAAAAATGGATCCTAAATTCTTTACTAGACGTATGATTCAAGATATGGAATATTATGAGTCTAAGGTTCAAAACGTTATAGTTTCTGATTGTAGAATGCCTGAAGAAATAGATTCAATTTATGATTCTTTTGATGAAGTTTATTCTATATATGTAATTAATCAATTTGGTGAAAGCCAGTTAACTCTTGAAGAGCAAGCTGATGTTACTGAAACAATATTAGAGAATTATGATGGATTTGATTATACTATAGCCAATGACGATAAAAATACTTTAAAAGATAAGGTATTTGCAATTTTAGAGGGGATTAAATAAAAAATGAACTTAAAAGACAAATATATTAACTTTTTTATAGGAAAAGGTCATAAGCAGATTCCTAGTGCTCCTGTTGTGCCTGAAAATGACCCTTCAGTACTATTTAATACTGCTGGTATGCAGCCTTTAATTCCATATTTAATGGGGCAAGCTCACCCTTATGGAACAAGACTATGTGATTATCAAAAGTGTGTAAGAACAAATGATTTAGACAATATTGGGGATACTTATCATCACACTTTTTTTGAAATGCTAGGAAATTGGTCTTTAGGGGACTATTTCAAAGAAGAAGCTATATCATGGAGTTTTGAATTTTTAACTGAAGTTTTAGGAATACCAAAAGAAAGATTAGCTGTTACTGTCTTTGCTGGTAATGATACAATTGAATTTGATGAGTATTCATATAATAAATGGATGAGTTTAGGAATACCAAAAGATAGAATATGCCCAACAAAGGATGATAACTTTTGGATAGCAGGTGAAACTGGTCCGTGTGGTCCTGACACAGAAATGTTTTATTGGAGAAGCGAAGATCCAATTCCGGAAAAATTTGATCCAGAAGATACAAGATGGGTTGAAATTTGGAATGATGTTTTTATGCAATATGAAAAACTTGCTGATGGAAGTGTAACAGAATTACCAAAGAAGAATGTTGATACTGGTATGGGAGTAGAAAGAACAACTGCAATACTTGAAGGTAAGACGGATAATTATACTTCTAGTATTTGGTTACCTGTTATAGGTTTAATTGAAAAAATTTCGGGTTTACCATATTCTGGCAATGAAAAGAGTATGCGTATTATTGCTGATCATATGAGAACGGCTGTATTTATTTCAGCTGATCATGCTGGAATTAAGCCTTCAAACACTGATCAAGGTTATATTTTAAGAAGACTAATTAGAAGAGCAATTAGACATGCTAAGTCACTTAATATTGATATTAATAGTGATTGGGAGCAACAAATTGCCTTAATGATTATTGATTTGTATTCAAAATACTATAGTGAATTATCAGAGAATAAAAATATTGTTCTAGAAGTATTAGCTAATGAAAAGGTTAAATTTAATAGAACATTAGAAAAAGGATTAAGAATATTTGAAAAAGTAGCTAGTAATAACGCTGATATTGATGGGGAAACAGCTTTCCATTTATTTGACACGTTTGGATTCCCGATTGAGCTTACTGTAGAACTTGCTAAAGAGCGTGGATTAAATGTTGATTTAGAGGGATTTAATGCTAAGTTTAAAGAACATCAGGAAAAGAGTAGAACTGCAAGTCAAGGTAAGTTTAAAGGCGGCTTAGCTGGAAATGGTGAAATTGAAACAAAATATCATACAGCTACACATTTACTTAATGCAGCTTTAAAAATTGCAGTAGATAAGAATGTTCATCAGAAGGGATCAAATATTACTGACGAGAGAATGAGATTTGATTTCTCTTGTGATCATAAATTGACTCCTGAGGAGTTGGAAACAGCAGAGAATAAAGTTAATGAATGGATTAATGCTGCATTAGATGTTACAGTTCAAGAAATGCCTAAATCTGAAGCAATAAATAGTGGTGCTGAATGCATGTTTATAGAAAAGTATCCTGATATTGTTACTGTGTATTCAATCGGTAATGATAAATATGGTATTATTTCTAAAGAATTATGTGGAGGGCCACATGTTTCAAATACGAGTGAATTAGGACATTTTAAAATAAAAAAAGAAGAAGCTTCTTCTGCAGGTGTTCGTCGTATTAAAGCAGTATTGGAATAAAAAAAGAAAAAGTTTTACTTTTTCTTTTTCTTTTGGCTTTTATATTCCATTTCTATTTCTTCTTCAATACTTGGTTTTTTATAGTTTTTTTCATTTTCAATAGCGAAGTAATTTAATTTGTCGCTTTCAATTTTAAAAGCTAAAGCTATAAATAAAATAGCAAATCCTATGCCAAATATTGTTAATGTTATATTTACAAATGTATAAGTTTGATCTTTAATCATTAATACTATATTTACTGCTGCCCAAATAAGCAATAATACCGCATATAATCTTGAATTGAATAATTTTTGCCTTAAGAATGATCCTTCTTTAGTTTTGTAATATTTATCTTTAAGTTCTTTTTTTTCATTACTAGTCATTCGTTGATATTTATTTTTTAGCATATTTTCTCCTTGTTTTCTATATAATACCAGTTTACCATATTCATAAAGTAAAAGCATCTTTTATTTTTATTTGAAATAGTATAAAATATATATAAAGATTTTTAAGGAGGTATATTTATGAAAATATTTAATACTTTAAGTGGTAGATTAGAAGAATTTAAATCTATAAATGAAGGAGTAGTTAATATGTATGTCTGTGGGCCAACTGTATATAATTATGCTCACATTGGTAATATGTTGCCTCCAATTGTGTTTGATATGGTTTATAGATATTTTACATATCTTGGATATAAAGTTAATTATGCATCTAATTTCACAGATGTTGATGACAAAATTATTAACGCTGCTTTGGAATTAAACGTTGAAGAGAAAGAAATAACTGAAAAATTTATTAAAATATATTTAGATAATATGGATGAATTAAATTGTCTTCCTTTATATAAAAGACCAAAGGTAACTGAATCGATGGATTCAATTATTAAGTTTATTCAATTATTATTGGATAAAGGTTATGCTTATAAAAGTGGTACTGATGTTTATTTTGATACTACTCAAATTAAAGACTATGGTATGCTTTCTAAGCAAAATATGGATAGTTTAAATAATGGTGCTAGAATTCTTGTTAGTGAGAATAAGAAAAGTTCTAATGACTTTGTTTTGTGGAAAGAAACTGATAAGGGAATTAAATGGGATGCACCATTTGGAACAGGAAGACCTGGCTGGCATACAGAATGTGTTGTTATGATTAATGATTTATTTGGTCATAATATAGATATTCATGGTGGTGGAGTAGATTTAAAATTTCCCCATCATGAAAATGAAAGAGCGCAAAATATTGCTGCATACGATTCTGAACTTGCTAATTACTGGATGCATAATGGCCATGTTATGGTTAATGGTGTTAAAATGAGCAAGTCATTAGGAAATTTCATTCTAGCAAAAGATGTTCTAGAAAAATATAATTCTAATGTTATTAGATTAGCTATATTTAAGAGCCATTATAGAACTCCAATTGATTTTAAAGATGAGTTATTTAGTGAGGCTAAATCAATAGATGAAAAATTAAATAATGTATTTAAACAGGTTTCTTTATTAATTAAGGCTAACGGGTATAAATATGGTAGTTTAATAAAAGATGAAAAAATAAATGAAATAATGGACAATGATTTCAATACTCCTAATTTATTAACTTATCAAAATGAATTATTAAAGAAAATTAATGTTGAATTGAGAAGTAAGACAGATTTTATTGATACTTTAGATAAATTAATATTAATTAATAATATTTTGGGATTAGATTATAAGATTAAAGATTATAGTGATGAAGAGATGAATTTATATAACGAATGGAATAAAGCCAGAGGAGAGAAAAATTTCGAGTTAGCTGATAAACTAAGAAAACAATTAGAGGAAGCTAATATTTTGTAAGGTCGATTTATGAATTTGTTTATATTTTTAATAGTATTGGGTTTTCCAATATACTGTTTAACTAAAATAATGATTAGTTATAAAAAATTAAATACCACAGAACTTGAATGTGGTTTTTCTGGTGTAGAAATAGTTAGAGATATTTTAAAAAGAAATAACATTGATAATATTTATATTATTAAGTCTGGTAATTATTATACAAGAAGATATGATTCTAAAAGAAAAGTTATTAGACTTAAACCAAATGATTTTGACGGATGTAACATTTCTAATTTGGCGGTATGTCTTAATGAATGTGGCCATGTTTTACAAGATAATGATAAGAATGTGATGTTTGGCTATAAAAAGAAATTTGATCAATTAATTGATTGGTTAACTATAGCTGCATATTTTTTATCAGTATGGGGTTTATTAGCAGATTTTGATTCTGCTTTTGCTGGTGGAATATTATTATTTATTATTGTAATGTTGTATCATTTTGCTTTTTTTAAACAAGAAAAAGAAAGTAATGAGGTTGTATTAAAGGAATTAGAGAAAGTTAATGCTCTAACAAATGATGAATTTAAGAAAGTAGAAGGCTTTATGAAGGAATTAAATCTTGTTTCTTTTTCGGAAATTATAACTTCTTTACTTGCTATATATAGTTATGTAAAAGACTTGGTGGATAAACAATGATACGTATAAATAATTATTCTATTGATGGAAAATGCTCCTTAAAGTTAGCTCTATTATCCGATATTCATTTTTTTAGTAGAGACCAGCTTTTTAGATTGTCAGAAATAGTTAATGACCTTAAAGAATCAAATATTGATTATATATGTATTCCTGGTGATACAATTGACTATTTGGATTTGATGAATGATAAAGATCTTGTAAATGCTCTGACGGTATTTTTTATTGATTTAACAAGAATATGTCCTGTTATTGTTTCTATTGGTAATCATGATTTAATGACTTATGATGAGTCTATAGATGTTAAGAAGAAAATGGATTCATTATTATCATTTTGGAATAAAATAAATGGATTACATATTTTAAACAATGAGTCAATTGCTTTTGATAAAATTAATTTCATAGGAATAACACAAGATGCTTCTATATGTGCATCTGATATTGATGCTGTTGCGGAAGATACTATGGAAAAACTGCAATCAATTTCTTCTTTAATTTGCGAAGATAAATTGAATTGTTTACTTTTACATAATCCAACCGTTTTTGAAAGTAAAAAAATACCGGAGGATTTATTTGGTATAGACCTTGTTCTTTCTGGTCATATGCACAATGGATGTATTCCAATTGGACTTGATAGAGTATTAAAAACTAATAGAGGCTTAATATATCCGTCAAAGAGATTTTTCCCTAAATTAGCAAGAGGATTAGTTCGCTTTAAAAAATATAATTTACTAATATCAAAAGGTGTAACAACATTTTCTAAAACATCTGGGTTATTTCAAATATTTAATTTTTTATTTCCGCAAAACATAGATTATGTTGATATTGGAGAACATCATGAAGAAGTTAAAAATAGAGTACGAAGACAAGACCATTCTAATAGTTGATAAGCCATATAAAAAGCTTACTATTGCAAGTGGAAATAGTGACAATTCTTTATATCGTGAGGTAAGAGAATATTTAAATAAAAAAAATGAAAAATGTTTTATTGTTCATAGATTAGATTATGAGACAAGTGGACTTGTTTTATTTGCTAAAACAGAAAAAGTAAAATTAAGTATGCAAGAAAAGTGGGATGAAGTTGAAAGATTATATTATGCGGTTGTTCATGGTAAATTACAAGACGGTGTTTTAGAAAACTATTTATCTGAAACAAAGACATTATTAACGTATGTTTCTAATAAAAATGTTGGAAAATATGCAAAATTGGATTATAAAGTTTTGTCTACAAAGAATGATAAATCGCTTGTAAGTATTAAACTATATACAGGTAGAAAGAATCAAATAAGAGTACAATTTGCTAATATTAATCATCCAATAGTTGGGGATAAAAAATATGGAATAAAAGATGGAGCATCACGAATGTATTTACATGCTTTTAAGCTTAAATTTATTCATCCAATAGATAAGAAAGAAATATGTATTGAAGAA
This sequence comes from Caryophanales bacterium, assembly GCA_016288635.1. Lineage (GTDB taxonomy): Bacteria > Bacillota_I > Bacilli_A > RF39 > UBA660 > JAEEKZ01. The sequence goes on along the minus strand of JAEEKZ010000048.1, from coordinate 4,240 downwards.
GATATTCCTGTTGATTTTAAAAAAATATGTGGTATAAATAATTAGGTGTAAAAAGAGGTGTTTTATGGAAAGATTACAAAAGGTAATAGCTAATAGCGGATATTGTTCAAGAAGAAAAGCTGAAGAGTTAATTGCTCAAGGTAAGGTTTGTGTTAATGGCAATGTTGTTACTGAGATGGGGACTAAAGTATCTGGAAACGATGAAATACTTGTTGAAGGGAAATCTATAGATTTAGATAGTGTTAGTTATGTTTATTATTTATTAAATAAGCCTAGAGGAATTATTAGTAGTAGTAAAGACGAGCACAATCGAAAAACAGTTGTTGACTTGATAGAAACTGAAAAAAGAATATATCCAATTGGAAGATTAGATTATGATACAACTGGATTAATTCTTTTAACTAATGATGGTGATTTTGCTAATTTTCTTATGCACCCTAATAATAATATTAAAAAAACTTATTTGGCCAAAATAGAAGGAATTCTTGATAAAAAAGCAATTGATCAATTAAAGCGTGGAGTTGTAATTGATGATAGAAAGGTTGGAGTTGTTGATTTTAAGGTAAGAAAAAAAGATGTTGATAAAAACACATCTTTAGTAGAAGTTACTATTGTTGAAGGAAGAAATCATATTGTAAAAAGATTATTTCAAAAATTAGGGTATGATGTTATTCGATTAACTAGAACTGGTTATGGTGAATTAGGATTAGGTACTCTTCAATCTGGTGAATATAGAGAATTAACAATTAAGGAAGTAAAGAAATTTTATGGAAACAAAAAATAGATTTTATTGTTAAAATCTATTTTTTTTATGCTGCCTTATCAAATTCTTATTCAGATTCTTCAGTTGCTTCTTCAACAGCAGGTTCATTTTCTTCAGTTTCTGCAACTTCATCTAAATGAATTGCTCCAACTGGGCAACATTCTACTACACTTTCTATTTCGTCAGTAATATTATCGTTGCTTTTTACTACTGAAAAACCTTCATCGCTAAAATCAAAGTGGTCTGGATCCATTGCAATACATGCTCCGCATCCAATGCACATATCGTTACTTACATGTAATTTTTTCATTTTTCCTCCTTCATCATTATATTAAATAAGATGGTAATTTTCAATATTATAATTATATTGAAATTTACGTAAACTGATTATTTTATTTAAATAATTTAATTGAAATAATAGAATTTTATGTTATTATTTGTGTAGAGGTGGAGTTATGAGCTCACGTATGGATAGATATGAAGAAGAGGAATTAGTATTATCAAGAGCAGAGCGAAATGCTAAACTTTATGAAACTATTAATCAAAAAGAAGTAGAAAATATTGAAGTAAAAAGTAATGCTACTGTAATTGGGGAGAGTACTAAGAATCAAATTGATATAGATCAAATTAAAAAAATTCTTGATACAAGATATAAAAGTGGTAATAAAAAAAAATCTTTAGTTGATGAAGAAGATTTGGTTAGAGAAGAGACAGAGAGTGAACTCGAGAAAACTAAAGAATATGATATTAATGTTATTTTGGAAAGAGCTAAAGATGAAAAAGATAGTTCTTATGACAATGATAGAAAAATGAAATCTCATGATCCTAATGTTGATGTTTTAAGTGAGCTAAATTATTCTGATAAAAAGAATGAAGATAGAAATACCAAAACTGAGGCTGAATTATTAGAATTAATAAACACCATTTCAATTAATGAGAAAAAAGTTAAGGAAATTAATGATAAAAAAGATGACTTGTTTGGTGACTTGATGGGTGATGATAATACTGATGTATTTGAGCCTATTGAAGAAGATACTACATCAAGTAATTTAGGTGGGTTTGCGAGTGAAGATAATACTGAAAGTGGTAGTTTAGATAAAATAAATGATACTTTGGTTCAATTTGCTACTGTTGATGCTGAAGAAAAAGATAAAAAAGTAGAAGATGATACTGAAGCCGAGACATTTGATTTAAGTAAAGAAGTAAGTTTAAGAGAAGAACTTGATAAAGATAAAAGTTTGAAATTGGACAATACAGTTAAAATAAAAACAATAAAGAAGGCTCCGAAAGTTAAAGAAGATGATGATGAAAATGATGAATTTGAGGATATTGATTTAGATGGAGAAGGATCTAATTTAATAATTAAAATCATTATTGCTGTAATCATCGTGGTATTACTTGTTGGAGGATATTTCTTTATCAAATCTCTTGGTAAATAATTAACTATTAAACTCATTCTATTAAGAATGGGTTTTTTATTGCAATTTTGTTTGGAATTTTAGTAATAAAATACCTATTTTGTTATTTACTACAATTAGAAATAATGCTATAATTTATCTAGAATAGAGGATATTACCATGAAGAATAGTGTAATTAGTGATGCATTAGATTTTGGTATATGCGAATTTTTAAACGCTAAGGGTGGGCGAAGATCCGTGGAATTTAGCTCATTTTTTGTCGTGGTTGTTAGACTATTATGTATTATTTATGGTGAAGATGATATTACTGGTCCATATTTGATGAAGGATAGAAATGCTTTTGATATTAATATTTGTAAATATGGTTTTGATAAAGATAAATTAAAAGATTTTAAAGAGCAACTTGATAAAGCATATCATTATGAAGAGAAAAATGGTGTTAATCCATATTTTGAAAATATTCAAAAGATCTTAATTGATTTACTAATGTTAAGAAAAGAATTTATTGGTGTTGATGAAGCAACTGTAAATCGTTTCTATAGATTGTTATATACTAATGATTGTTTAAGTTTAATTCAAATTTCATATAAGTATTTAAATGAAACCGGAAATTATAATATTGAGGGATACTTTAATGAAGAATTAAAGAAACATGAAATTACAGAAGTTGATAAGACTAAGGTATTTTTAAATTTGGAAGTTTATCCAATATTTGGTGTAAGTATTGAGAAAATTAAAACTTTAGATGGAAATGAACTTGATACTTTGAATAAAAAAATATATGATTATTATGGAATTAAAGATTCCACTTTAAATAAAGATTATATTGTTGAGCAAGAACTTGAGAAATATAAAAAAGAACACAATAAAATAGAGGAAGTTAATGGATATATTGATACTTTACTTGTTGTAAGTATTATAGGTATATTGGTGGTATTTGGATTAATAATTAAGTTCTTTGCATTTTAGGGGGATATTATGGAAATAAATGGTATTAATTATGAATTAATAAAGAATTACCGTGATGGTTTTTCGTTAGAGGATGTTACCGAAGCATTAACCGATTATTATTATGATTATGATTATGTTGTTGGTGATTGGGCTTATGGAAAACTTAGATTAAAAGGATTTAATGATAAAAAGAATAAAAAGTTTAATAAAATCAATGATGCGTCATTAATTGATAGTTATATTGAGAATAATTGTGCTTATGGTTGCAAACATTTTGTTTTAAAAAAGATTGAAAAAAAATAGAGGTTTTGCTATAATTGGTATACAATACGAAGGGATTGATAAGAGTGGATAAGGTTAGAGTAATTACAAGTTCTGGCACTATAAATGACAGACCTGTTATTTGTGCGTTTACAAATAATAGTGGTAAATATGTTGTTTTTGATAACGAAATTGTTGGAAGCAAAGGCTCTCCAATTATTTTGGTGTGTAAAATAGTTGATAATAATAGATTAATTAAAATTGCAGATGATGCTGAATGGGGAACTGCAAAAGAATCTTTATTGAATATTGGTAATGGTAAACCTGTTGATTTTTGTGCATTCAAACCTGGTAGTATTGAAGCTGACGATGTATATTATCGTCAATTAACAGTTAATTTTGAATATTTTGAAAAATTTAAAACAAGTTATGAAGCTTGGTTACAAGAACATCCAGAGGATCCTAATGATGGTGGACAAACTACTGCTCCAGCAGCAAATGATGCAAATGATCCATTTAAAGCATTTGATATGCAAAATGCTCAATTGCAACAGCAAGCTGAAGCTCCTGCTGCTCCAGAACAACCTATGGCTCCTGCACCAAGCGCTCCAGAGGTTACTCCAATGCCTGATCCAGTCGTAAACAATCCTGTTCCTCAGGAGATTGTTTCACCATTTGCTCCAACAGTTAATCCTGTTCCAGAGCAACCAGTTGGACCTACTCCATTTGATATGTTTAATCAACAGGCTGCACCGGTTCCTCAACAACCTGAGATACCAATGCCTAATATGCCTGAAATGCCTAATTTAGGTCAAACACAAGCATTTACTCCGGTTCAACCTATGCC
>JAEEKZ010000047.1 GCA_016288635.1 Caryophanales bacterium | reverse complement strand
TTCATGATATAATTAAAATGGTAAGGAGTAACGTAATGAAAAAGATAATTTATATGTTGTTAATTTTCTTTTTGATTTTCACTTTTTGTGATGTTAAAGCAACTAGCTATAACGTTGTTTTAAACACGAGTGGCGTTGCTGTTAGAAAAGGGCCAGGAACTAATTATGAACTTATTAAACGATTGAATGAAGGAGCAAGTATTCCTCTTGCTGATGAAAATGTAGTTCCTGATGAAAAAGGATGTTCGGATGGCTGGTATAAGGTTAATTACGGAACACAAGTGGCGTATATTTGTAAGTCATATGTAAGTTTAAAAGAAATAGTTGAATATAGTAGCGAGGCTAATAGTGAATGCGAAGCTCAAATGAAAGATTTGGGATTCCCTCAAAGTTATTGGGAAGGATTATGTACTTTAAAGAATCAACATCCAACATGGAATTTCCATGCAATAATAACAAATTTAGATTTTGAATCAGTTGTTAAAAATGAAAGTGCTTGTGGAGAAAGTTATATATATACAGATAATGAGGAAATGATAGATAGAACTTGTAAAAGTGCTTATAGTAGTACATCTAAATGGCATCCTGCAAGTAAGAAAGCAGTTGCTAAATATGTTGATCCAAGAAATTGGTTTGAAGAAAAGACTATGTTCCAATTCGAATATCTTAAATATTCAGCATCTCTTGAAGAAACCTACCCAGCTGGTATTAAGCAAATAATTAAGAATTCAAATTTTTATAATTATCATTTAGGAATAGGTAATGATTTGGCAGCTGTTATAAATGCGTCTGGAAAAGAAACTGATGTTAATCCAATATTTTTATCAACAAGAATATTACAAGAGTTAGGAAATAAAGATACTTTATTTAATTTATATAGTGGTGTATATACATCTGAAACATACGGAGATACATACAAAGGATATTATAATTTCTATAATATTGGTGTATCAGATTCATGTGCAACAACAAAAGGAACTACTTATTGTGGATTAAATGCTGCAAAAAATCGTGGATGGGATTCTTTACAAAAGGCAATTTCCGGAGGTTCTGAGTTATTATCATCTAGTTATATTACTAAAGGTCAATATACTAACTATTTACAAAAGTTTAATGTTGCACCAACGAATATGTCCAAATTATATATTCACCAATATATGACTAATTTAAATGCTCCATCTAGTGAATCTAAATCATCATATTTTTCATACAAGAGTATGGATTTATTAGAATTACCATTTGATTTCTATATTCCTGTTTATTTAAATATGGAACAGGAAGTTACGAATAGTGCAAGTGGAACCGAAAATCTTCCTCCTGATGAGCCAGAACAAACTTCTCCTGAGCAAGATACTCCAGTAGAGACTGAAGAAAAAGTTGTAGTACCAGTTAGTACAATGATTACTACCGCGGGAATTACTACCGAGGCTGGATTTATTAAGAGCATGTCTTTAGGTGGAAAAGTTGAAGAATTAATTGCGGATCTTCAAGCAGTTGGTGCTGAGGTTAAAGTAACTAATAATGGAAAAGAACTAACATCAGGTGAAGTTGGCACTGGTATGGTTGTTTCCGTTGGAAATGGAGAAACTACTGAAGAATATTCAATAGTTATTAAAGGTGATACTTCTGGAGATGGAAAAATAAATGCACTAGATTTATTACAAGTTCAGAAGAATATATTGGGTACATTTAAATTAGAAAATGCTTATGGAAAAGCTGGAGATACATCTGGTGATAACATAATTAATGCATTAGACTTATTACAAATTCAAAGAAATTTATTGGGAACATATACAATTGAATAGAAAGGATAACATGAAAAAAGTAATTTATGGATTAATCATAATGTTATTAATGCTTCCGACGCTTGTTTTTGCTGGCTCTGGAAAAATAACAGTTGCTTCACCATCAGTTGTTGCTGTTGGTAATTCTATAACTGTAACAGTAACATTATCTGGTGGTGATATAGGTTCATGGGAAATGAAACTAAATTATGATTCTAACTATTTAAAATTGCAATCTTCAACTGCTGAAAGTGGTGGAGTTGCAATGGCTGGAAGTTCAACTAAAGGTATTTCCTCAAAAAGTTATACGTTTAAATTTAAAGCGTTAAAAGCAGGAAATACAAAAGTAACTGTTGGTAGTTATGATGCATATCACTTTAGTAATTTCCAAGAAATGAACTTGTCGTCATCTGGAAAAAATATTGAAATAAAAACGCAACAACAAATTGAGGCTAGTTATTCAAAAGATAATTATTTAAAGAAATTAGCTATTAATGGATTTGAGCTAACTCCCGGATTTAATAAAGACACGTTGTCTTATAGTGTAGTAGTTCCAGAAGATACTAAAAGTGTAACTATTGTAGCCACTAAAAATGATAATAAAGCTACAGTTCACGGTGATGGAGAAGTAGAAGTTAATTTAGGATTAAATGTTATTTCTATTACAGTAAAAGCACAAAATGGAAGTGAAAGAGTTTATAAAATAAATGTTGAGGTCAAGGATAGTAATCCAATAAATGTTACAGTTGCTGGAACTGATTATGTGGTAATTAAAAAAAATACTGATTTGAAGAAACCTCTTGATTTTGAAGAATCAACTATTAAGATTGGCGAATTTGATATTCCGGCATTCTATAACGAATCAGTTGATATGTATCTTGTCGGCTTAAAGGATGCTGAAGGTAATATTGAGTTGTTTATTTATAAAGATGGTGAATATACTAAATATAATGAAATAGTTTCTAATGATTTTGTGTTTATTTATAAGGACTCATATAAAAATTTGCCGGTTGAACTAGAAAATTATAAGAAGGTTAATGAAACTATATCTGGAAATAAAGTCGAAGTATTAAAATATAGTGATAAATCTAAAACGAGTATCATTTATGGAACGAACTTAGATACTGGTAAAGAAGGATTCTATGTTTATGATAAGGATAATAATTCTATGGCAGCTTATGAAGCTGAATATACATTATCTTTAATTAAACAAAACAATATGTTTTTAAAAATCATTTATGGATTATTTGGCTTAGTTGTTTTCTTACTTTTAATTATTATTATTTTGTTAAGTAAAAAAAGTAAAAAGAGAAAACCTGTTGTACAAGAGACTGTTACTCATGAATTAGATGACGAGATTGTTGTGAATTCTAAACCTGCAAAAAATAATAGAAAGAAAAATAAGAAAAAAGGCAAAGAGAAGAACGAAAAAAGCAAAAAAGAAGAAAAAAATAACGAAGAATTTGCTGAAATTTAACAAATCAGTTAAAAAAAGTTGATTTCCAACGAATAATATGTAAAATAACTATTGCGGAAGGAGTCATATTATGGGGAATCGTTTCAATTTATATACAAACTTGAACAAAGCAATGTATACAGATTTTTATGATGATGAATATTATATGAAAATTATGCATATTATTGCTCAGTATTTTGGTGCAAAAAATGTAAGAATTATTTTCTATAAAGATCAAAATAGACCTGAAGACTCTATTTCGTTAAATGGCTTTACTGATCCTAAAGCTACGGTTACAGTACAAATATCAGATGTGTCTTCAATCGAAATAATTAGACCAAGGTTTGTAAAAATATTTGATAAAAGAGCATTATTATATATTAGTCAATTCTTAGGAAACATATTAAAACTTGGAGATAAAATAACTGATTTACAAACAGATAAGCTAACAGGATTAATGAATAACAATACTTTAATTGAATTAATTAATGAACCTTGTATTCGTTATAATATCGGTGTGTTATTCATGGATGCTAATGATTTAAGATTTTTCAATAATACTTATGGTCATAGTGAGGGAGATCGTTTATTAATCACTTTAGCGGAATGTATGCGTAGATCAATTCGTAAGAAAGAATTATTTAGACGTGGTGGAGATGAGTTTGTTGCTGTATGTCAAAACATTCCAGAGGATTTATTCTTTAGGAAAATTGAAGAAATCAGGCAATCTATTGCTCAAACTCAATATTCAGCTGCGATGGGTTCATCATATAGAACTGTGTGTAGTGATCTAGAGGTTATGATAAATGAAGCGGATGCAAGAATGTATGACAATAAAGCTGCTATGAAGGCTGCAGGAAATCCGTATGAAAGAGTTAGAAAGAATTAAAAGAGCGAAATAATCGCTTTTTTTTATTAATTTTTTTCTTTATGTTTGATTATAGTTGGTATATAATATATGTATAAGACTAGAGAGGGAGAACTATGACAAAAGAACGTAATGAGATAAATAATGACTCTGTTAAATATAAACTTGTTAAATGTGCTTTAAAGACATTAAAACAAGGTGAGGATTATGATAACATTGAAAATATTTCTTTTGGATTCGGATATTTATATGTAATAGAAAGTGGTGGATATAATGCGCTATTTAAGGTTGTTACTGAAAAGAAAACTTTCTATTATGCTGCTCAAAAAAATAAAATAATGCGTTTGTCTTTTAATGAAGACGCATTTAATGATACGGTTAAAAAAGTATTAGATTTACATGCTAATCAAGAACCAGAAAAGTTAAGTGTGCAGGATGAAAGAAGAAAAACAAATAATGAATATATTCAAAAATTGAATATTTCTATTAGTGATGATATTAATATTCCTCTTGAGGATGATAAAGCTGAATTAAAAAATTTAGATGATATATGTAAAAAGGTTATTGCAAGTATTTTAATTGTTCAAGTTGCGTGTGATGTTAGAAGGGATAATTATGCTGGATCATTAAAATTCTTTATGCCGATTTTTGAAAAATTTGGTGTATTAGATTATTTTAATGAAAGAGAACAAAGAGTTTTTGATGGAACATATACTAAAGAAGATTTAGCAACTTTAGATTGGGGATATGAAACAGTTTGGGCAATTCTTTATGCTCTATCTCTTGTTGATGATATAAAGGATGCTACTTTGTTATGTGATTATCAATATATTATCGATTTATTAAAGGGAAAAACATTGGATACTTTCAAAGAAAAATGTGTTTTAAGAGATAAAAAAGAAATATTAGATATGTATGATTTATATTATAGATATAATTGGGCATGCAAAGAAAATAAAAACAATTCAAATATTGCTATAGGAAGATTAATACCCGATAATGTTCGTGAAAGAACTCGTGGTTTAGAATGGTTATTTTCTTCAGAAAAGGATTGGTATAAATTAGACATTTAAGAGGAGGATAAGGTATGTATCAAGTTATTGATAAAAAAAGTAGACTAAGTATTATGATATTAATAGTTGTTATGTTTACTTTAGTTATAACTGTATCATATGCCTATTTTCAGTCTACAGTTGGTGATGCAGCTGTAACAAATGTCGGAATAAGAACATATAAAAGTGATAGTTTATCATTTATTAAGGGTGAAGATTTAGCTTTAGATGTATTTGAAGGCAATTTTGCTCAAGGAATGGGTAATGTTAGTTCTACAACTACTTCTAGCGCTATTTTAAGGGCTAATACTAAAACTTTAGAAGCTACTGATTATTATGATGTGTATTTCCATATAATTAAAAATAATTTTGAATACACTACTAATAATCATGAAACGGAGCTGCTATTAAAAGTAGTTAATCCCGATGGTGAATACTTAACAGAAGTTGAAGGATTAACTTATAATAATGAACTTCAAGGATTTGATATAACTACTGAAAGTGGAATTATTTTAATAGCTGAAGATTATGAAATATTATCATATTCTGCTGCAGGAGAAAAACAGGATTGGATATTTGAATTATCATTTATTAATCTTGATACGGATCAATCTATGAATGCAGGAAAAACAATAGATACTAAGATAGTATTAACAAAGGATGATTATGTTATTTCAACTTTATCTCAAGGTTCCAGTTGGAGTAATGAGATAGAAAATCAAAAGGCGTATATTACAGATATTAATATTGTAGATAGTTATAAACCTACTGGAAAGGAAAGTAAAAAATGGGATTGTAGTGATTCTGAAAACGAATCAGTTACTTGCTATTTAGACTCTACACAAAAGATTGTTACTATCGCAGGAAATGGAACAGGGCATATTTTTGCTAATAGCGATTCATCGTATTTATTTAGTGATTTGGATGAGAATAAACAATTTAAAAGTTTGAAAACGATTTCAGGATTAAATTTTTTGAAAACAACTAACGTATCCAATATGCATAGTATGTTCTTAAATGCTGGATATAATAGTGCTAATTTCTCAATTAATATAAGTTCTTGGGATACATCAAAGGTAGTTGATATGGACTATATGTTTGATGGAGTTGGTATGAATGCTAGTTCATGGAATATTGTTATTCCACCATCAAATGAAAATGATTCATATAACGATATAATTACAATATATGGAGCTAATGAGAATGTTTATTATACTTTAAATTTAGATAGTAGAGAGTTTTCTGTTGCTTCGAATGTGTAGATAAAAGGATGCAAAAATGATGCATCTTTTTTATTGCCATAATTGTTAGCATTATCTATTGACAAGTGCTAATTTTAATAATATAATGATTCTAGCACTTAGAGGTTATCAGTGCTAAAGAGGTAATAGAATATGGATAAAAGACAAGAGAATATTCTAAAGGCAATTGTTGAAGCTTATATAAAAACAGTTAAGCCTGTTGGCTCAAAAGTTTTATGTGGGAAATTCCACTGCTCAAGCGCAACAATAAGAAATGAAATGGCTTATTTAGAAAGTATTGGTTTACTTGAAAAAAACCACGTTTCAAGCGGTAGAGTTCCAAGTGAAAAAGGATACAAATATTATGTTGAACATTTAATGGAACCCGAAAAGCTAAATGGTAAGGAAATGCTTAAGTTACAAGCAATATTTCAAAACCAAAAATTAGTTATTTCTGATGCTATTAATGAATGTATGCAAATAATTAGTGATTTAACAAATTATACAAGTATTATTTTGGGTAAAAATAGTAGAGATAATTTGTTACAAAAAGTTGATATTATTTCTTTAGACAAAAATCATGTTGTAGCCTTAGTTTGTACAGATAAAGGTATCGTAGAAAACAAAAAATTCTCTTTACCGGATGATATAGATTTTAAAGAATTAAATAAAGCTTGTGAAATTATAAATAAAATGCTTGTAGGTACACCAATTGACGAAGTGTCTGAAAGACTAGAACTTGATGTAAAACCAGTTATAGTTGCTCAAATGAATCAATATGAAGCAATCTATAATATATTCTATAATGCATTTAATGATTTTGTTGATAATCAACAAGGTACTGTAAGAGTTACTGGTAGAAATAAATTATTTCAACAACCTGAATATGATAATGTTGAAGAAATAAAAAGAATTGCCAATAAACTTGATGATGAGAATATTATTAAGAGTATTTCTAGAGTAGATAATTCAAATGATGTTCAAATATGTATCGGTAGTGATAATGATCTAGATTCAAATGTAACAATTATTAAGAAAAATTATAATATAGATGGAGAAGAAGGTACAATTGCTATTATTGGTCCTAAACGTATGGACTATGGAAAAGTGGTTAGTATGTTAAACCTAATTCAACAGAACATTGATGAAAGGAACAAATGATGGAAAAAGAAGAAAAGAAAAAACAAAACCAAGTACAAAATCAAAAACATGAAAATAAACATGATAAGCAACACCAACAGCAACATGAACAAAAAAATAACGAACAAGAAGTAAATGCTGCTTTAAAAGCTGAAGTTGAAACATTATACTTACAAAAAGCTGCTTTAAATGACAAACTTTTACGTATTTCTGCGGATATGCAAAATATGAAAAGACGTTTTGAAGAAGAACGTAGTAATTTGCTAATGTATGATGGTGAGAAGTTTATAAAGGAATTACTTCCAATTGTTGATAATTTTGAAAGGGCACTTAAATTAGATAATCCTAATTTAACAGAAGAATTATCTAAGTTCTTAGCGGGATTTAAACTTATCTATGGGCAATTAATTTCAATACTTCAAGCATATGGAGTACAAGAAATAGAATGTATTGATAAAGAATTTGATCCTAGCACAATGGAAGCTGTTATGGTTGATACTGTTGAAGGAAAACCAATGAACACTGTTATTGATTGCATGCAAAAAGGTTATATGTATAAAGATAAAGTTTTGCGTGTAGCAATGGTTAAAGTAAATAAATAATTTTATATATGAAAGGGTAGATGATTAATTATGAGTAAAATTATAGGAATAGATTTAGGTACAACAAACTCATGTGTTGCTGTACTAGAAGGTGGAGAACCAAAAGTTATTACAAATCCAGAAGGAGGAAGAACAACTCCTTCAGTTGTAGCATTTAAAGGAGAAGAAGAATTAGTTGGAGAAACTGCAAAAAGACAAGCTGTTACTAATGTAAAAAATACTATCTCATCTATTAAGAGAAAGATGGGTACTAGTGAAAAAGTTGAAGCTAATGGAAAAGAATATACTCCAGAAGAAATTTCTGCAAAAATTCTTGCTAAATTAAAGAAAGATGCAGAAAGTTACTTGGGAGAGCCTGTAAAAAAAGCTGTTATTACTGTTCCAGCATATTTCAACGATGCACAACGTCAAGCAACTAAGAATGCAGGTAAGATAGCAGGATTAGAAGTAGAAAGAATTATTAATGAACCTACTGCTGCTGCACTAGCTTATGGACTTGATAAACAAGATAAATCACAAACTATTTTAGTATATGACTTAGGTGGAGGAACATTCGATGTATCAATCCTTGAATTAGGTGATGGTGTATTTGAAGTTAAATCTACAAGCGGTAATAACCGTTTGGGTGGAGATGACTTTGATAAGATTGTTTCTGACTATTTAGTTGAAGAATTTAAAAAAGAACAAGGTGTAGATTTATCTGGAGACTCAATGGCAATGCAAAGAGTTAAAGATGCTGCAGAAAAAGCTAAGAAAGACTTATCTGGTATGACTACAGCACAAATCTCATTACCATTCATTACTCAAAAAGATGGAAATCCATTACACTTAGATATGACATTAACTAAGGCTAAATTTGAATCATTATGTAAAGATTTATTTGATTCAACATTAGAGCCAGTTAGAAAAGCATTAAAAGATGCTAATATGAAGGCTAGTGATATTGATAAAGTAATCATGGTTGGTGGATCTTCAAGAATTCCATACATCCAAGAATTGGTTAAAAAGGAATTAGGACAAGAACCTAATAAGAGTGTTAACCCCGATGAAGTTGTAGCAATGGGTGCTGCAATTCAAGGTGGTGTATTAACTGGTGAAGTTGATGATATCGTATTACTAGATGTTACACCATTATCATTAGGTGTTGAAACATTAGGTAATGTTATGACTGTTTTAATTCCAAGAAATACAACAATTCCTACAAGCAAATCTCAAGTATTCTCTACTGCTGTAGATAATCAACCTGCTGTAGATATTAATGTATTACAAGGTGAAAGACCAATGGCTCAAGATAATAAGTCATTAGGTAACTTCCAATTAACTAATATCTTACCCGCAAGACGTGGAGTACCTCAAATCGAAGTTAAATTTGATATCGATGCTAATGGTATTGTTCATGTAACTGCAAAAGATTTAGGAACTAATAAGGAACAATCAATTACAATTTCTAATTCAACTAACTTATCTGATGAAGAAATTGATAAGATGGTTAAAGAAGCTGAAGCTAATAAAGCTGCAGATGAAAAGAGAAAAGAAGAAGCTGATGTTAGAAATGAAGCTGATTCAATTATAAATAACACTGAAAAAGCTCTTGAAGACTTAAAAGATAAAGTATCTACTAAGGATAAAGAAAACGCTGAAGATAAGATTAAAGAATTAAAGAAAGCTCTTGAAGGAAAAGATATTGATGATATTAAGAAGAAGAGTGAAGATTTACAAAAAATTGCTATGGATTTAGGCGCTAAAGTATATGAAGAAGCTGCAAAAGCTAATGCTCAAACTGAATCAACAAGTGATAGTGAAACATCTGATAATGGATCATCAAACAAGAGCGATGATGTACAAGAAGCACATTACGAAGAAAAATAATTAATGTAAAATATAAAAGTTCTAGGAAACTAGAACTTTTAGTTGATATTAGAAAGGAATTGCAATGCATAAATACAAATCAAGAAAAGATGTACCAGAAAAGTATAAATGGGATTTAACTGACTTTTATAAAAATGATAAAGAATTTGAAGATTGTTTTAAAAAATGTAGTAAGATAATCAAATCTTTAAATAGTTATAAGGGTTGTACAAAAGATGCTAAAAAAGTAAAAGAGTTTTTAGATAAGTTTTTTGAAGCTTATGATATGGTAGAAAACCTAGAGGGATATGCATATTTAATTAGTGATCAAGAATTAGGTGTTTCTAAGAATATGGAAAGATTATCTAAATCTGCTGATTTATTTAATCAATTTGTTGTTAACTCCAACTTTTTTGATTCAGAATTACTTACTTTAAATAAAAAAGAATATGAAGACTTATTTAAGTATAAAGAACTTAATAAATATAAGAATTTACTTGATAAAACATATAGAAGCAAAGAACATATATTAGATGAAAAAAGTGAGACTATAATTGCTGAATTAAATAATGCAATGAATCATTTTGAAGAAATGAGTTCTACAATGCTTAATAAAGAACATGATTATGGTACTGTGGAAATTGATGGAGTTGTAGAAACTATTTCATCTACTAACTATCATAAACTAATGGAAAATAAAGATAGAAATATTAGAAAAGAAGTTAGAGAAAAATATTCTAAAACACTAGATAGATATTCTAATTCTTCAGCTCAATTCTTAAATGGATATGTTAAAGCTAATATTACTGATGCAAAATTGCATAATTTCAAGAATGCTTGGGATGCTAAGTTATTTAATCTTAACATGCCAAATAAAGCATATGATGCATTAATTAACACAACTGAAGAAAATGTTAAATCTTATCAAAAATATTTAAGAATATTTAAAGATACTTTAGGTTTAGATAAACTATATCAATATGATTTGCAATTAGATATGGCTAAAAGTGATAAAGAATATTCTATCGAAGAAGCTCAAGAATTATGTATGAAAGCTGTTGAGCCATTAGGAAAAGAATATTGTAAAGCATTTAAGAAAATAATAGATAATAGATATGTTGATTATGCTCAATATCCTGGAAAATGTTCTGGAGGATATTCTCTTTCAACATTATCTAAAGATTCTCGTATATTGATGAGTTTTAATTCTAATCTTTCATCTGTATCTACATTGATACATGAGGGAGGACATAATGTTCATCATCAATTTGTAAAAGCAAATAATGATATGCCTTATGTTAATGTTTCTAGTTTAGTTAGTGAAGTAGCATCATTAACTAATGAATGTTTACTTTCTCATTATTTAGCTAATAATAGTACCTCTAAAGAAGAAAAACTAGCGGGAATAAATAATATTATCGAAGTAGTAATTAGTAATTTATTTGGAGCCGTTAGAGAAGGAAAACTAGAACAAGATTTCTATAATTATGTAGATAGTGGTAATGCTATTACTAAAGATTATATGGATAAAATCACGCTTGATTCTATAAAAAAATATTCCGGAAAAGAAGTAGAGTATGATGAATATTCTGGCTTATCATGGGCTAGAAGAAGTCATTACTATATGAATTATTATTTATTTAATTATGCATTTTGTATTAGTGTTGCATTATTTGTAGCAAGTAATATTATTAATGGTAATAAAGATATGTTGGATAAATACATTAAATTCTTAAGTACTGGTTCAAATGTATGGCCTATTGATGCATTTAGAATTCTTGATGTTGATTTGGAAGATAAAAAAGTATATGAAGAAGCAATTAAATATTTTGATTCTTTATTAGATCAATTTGTTAAAATAAGCAAAGAAGGTGAAAAATAATGGCCTCAGGTAAAGATTATTATGATATTTTAGGTGTGTCTAAAGATGCATCTGATAGTGAAATAAAAAGTGCTTTTCGTAAGTTAGCTAAGCAATATCACCCTGATAATAAACAAACAGGTGATGAAGCTAAGTTTAAAGAAATTGGTGAAGCTTATGCAGTGTTGTCTGATGAAAACAAAAGAAGACAATATGATCAATTTGGCTCTGCTGCATTCCAAAACGGAGGAGGTGCCGGAGGATATTCTGGTGGCTTTGGTGGTTTTGGTGGCTTCGATGGTGTTGATATTAACTTAGATGATATTTTGGGAGACTTATTTGGCGGTGGATTTTCTGGTGGTTTCGGCAGTACAGCAAGAAGAAACGGACCAAGAAGAGGGCCTGATGTCAAAGTTGATATTGATTTAACTTTTGATGAGGCTGTATTTGGCTGTAAAAAAGACATTAAACTAGATTTAAATGAATCATGTAGTGAATGTTCTGGAAAAGGTGGATTTGATGAAATAACTTGTCCAACTTGCGGTGGAAGAGGTAAAGTTATTGAACAACAATCAACAATATTTGGAGTTATGCAAACACAAAAGACTTGCTCAACTTGTAAAGGAAAAGGAAAGAGTTATAAAAAGTCTTGTTCTAAATGTAGTGGTACAGGTTTAATTAAGACTAGAAAAACAATCGCAGTTGATATTCCTGAAGGTGTAGATAATGGATATGAATTAAGAATATCTGGAAAAGGTGAAGCTGGTATAAATGGTGGACCAAATGGAGATATCTATTTAGAATTCCATGTTAAGGAACATCCTTTGTTTGAAAGAGATGGAAAAGATATTTATCTAGAAGTCCCTATTACAATTACTGATGCTATTTTAGGATGTAAAAAAGAAGTACCTACACTTACTGGTAGTGTTGTAATGCAAATTGATCCAGGAACACAAAACTATACAAAATTAAAGCTAAAAGGAAAGGGAATTAAGTCGCCAAAAAGCAGTACTAAAGGTGATATGTATGTTGTTGTTAATATAATTATGCCAACAAAGTTAAATAGACAACAAAAAGAATTATTACAACAATTAGCAGAAACTGATTTGGAAACTGATGATTCTTTCAAGAAGTTTAAAAAGTATTTATAAGCACTAATATTAGTGCTTTTTTTGATGTAAACAATTAATAAAATATGTACATAAAAAATGACATCATGGTATACTATAATTAGAAAATAGGTGAGTAGTGTGAAAAAAATATTACTAGGAATTTTAGAGGCTATTATTGTCTTGGCTTTAATGGGCGTGATAGGGTTCATTGGATATAAAATGCTTATTGAAAAAAGAGACTCTGATTCTGCAAATTACTCTGGACAAAATGATGAAAAAATTACTACACTTCTAAATAATATAAAAGCTGATTTAGATACTCAAACTTTAGATAGCGTTTTAATTAATTATAGTGGTAATAAAATTGAGTTTAGATCTGCTTCATCTAAGGCAAGTTTATATTATAATAATTCATCATTTACTTATACTAATTTTCTGGGAGAAAATAAAGTATATAAACTAATTAATTATGATGTTAAATTCGATAAAGAAAATGTTGTAATTAATCCTACAAAAGCATCAAATGTATCAAGTACATTTGATATAAAGATTAAATATTCTTATCCTACGGGAGAGAAGAATGAAACATTATTTACATATATTTCTAATAATGCTCAATTAAAATATTGTGTTGTTCAATCTGGCGGCAGTGAAAAATGTTATAACACAGTATATGTTACATATAATTATAATTATCCAACTGGCGAAAAATTAGACGAACAATTCCTTGAAAGAGTTGATGAAAAGTTTACTTTCCCTGAGACAAGAAAATTTGAAGGATATCATTTAGCCGGATGGTATGATGAAAAAGAAAATGGTAGGTTATACGATGAAACCAGTATAGTTTCTGAATCAAATAACGGTTTAATTTTGTATGCAATTTGGGAACCTAATGTATATAAGGTCACTTTAGATTCACTTGTTGATGGTTCTTCGTTTATATATTATAAATATAATACTGTAAGTGAAAAAGGATGTATATATTTTATTGATTCGAATTTAACAAGATGTGTTAATGAACCAATTCCAAGTATTTCATCTACAACGGGAAAATATTTTGATGGATTCTATACTTCTAAAGATGGTTTAGGAACGCAATATATTAACTCTAATGGTAGATTTACTAATGATTTATATAAAGTAGCGGCTACTAATGGCTTGAATTTGTATATAAATTGGACAACAAAGTCATATAGTATTTCATATAATTTAAATGGGGGTACTGCTGGTGTAAATAGTCCTACATTTGGTACAACAGGTAGAGCAGTTAATGTTTCAAAACCAACTAAACCTGGTTTTAGATTTAAAGGATGGACAGCAACTAATCTTGGATCGAATGCTAAGTATGGATCTTCCGTAAACTCGATTTCTAACAAATTTAGTGGCGAAAATCCCGTGGATACGACATTCTTTATGAATTTAAAGGAAAACTCAGGTACAGTTATATTATCTGCTGCATGGGAAGAAATAAAATATAAAATTTCATATAACTTGAATGGTGGATGTTTTGGCACTACTTATTGTGATAAAGATTTATATAAATATGATCCTCTTAATGGAGAAGGTATCCTATATAGTGATGCTGTAACACTGCCAAACCCAATCAAGCCTGGATTTAAATTTAAAGGATGGACAGCCGTTGGAGTTTATGCAAATTCAGCAGTTTATATAGAAAAAGGTAGTTCAATCGAAAAATCATGGGATGGTTTAGAAATAATTGAACCTAAAGATCTTTCTCCAGATGGTGGATTTAGTTTTAAAAGATTGTCTTCTTTATCTAATGGGAACATAACTTTTATTGCTAACTGGGAAGCAATTGGCTATAAAATTGAGATAGATACTGCTGGTGGTAAGATGATTGATGAAGCTCCTGAAGCCGTAGGATTTACAGATGTCATTAAAGTGCCAAAACCAGTTAAAGAAGGCTATGATTTTGCTGGTTGGAAAGTAACTGGCGTAGATAATATAGAACAAGCTAAATATGGAGCCACTTCACAAAGTATTACCCAGAAATTTGCTAATCCTGGAACTGATGGTTCTTATCTAGCAAAAGGAGAATACTTTGTTGCTCTTACAACTAAGGAAGATAAAATAATTCATTTTGAAGCTACTTGGGATTTAGGAACATACACTATTGTTTATAATGCCACTGGTGGAACAGGACATATGGATGAAACGAAATGTGAAAGAGATAAAGAATGTTTATTAAGAAAGAACATATTTGTTAAAGAAGGATATGAGTTTACTGGATGGGGAACTTCACTTAATTCTGGTGTTGTTTATAAAGACAATGATAAGGTTGTTAATATAGTAGAATCAGGAACAAAAACTCTATATGCAATTTGGAAGAAAAAATAAAAAAATACTTATTTATTAAGTATTTTTTTATTTCTAATTTATGGACTTTACATAGTCAATTTGGTACAATTAAATGGGTGATAATTTGAACGGTCTAATAAGCATAAAAACTGATTATTCTTTATTAAATAGTTTAGTTAAAGTTAAAGACTTATTAGACTATTTAAAGAAAAATAAATATATATCTTGTGGTATTATTGATACTAATCTTTCAGCATCTATGGAATTAATTTCAGGTTGTACTGAATTGGGTATTAAGCCCATTGTGGGATTAGATATTATTCTTGATGAAAAGCATTTGTTTTTGTATGCTATGAATTATGATGGATATTGTAATTTGTTACAAGTGGATTTAAGGAAAGATAGTTTAAATACTGATTTATTAAAAGAATATTCTGCAAACATTTTGTGTGTTATACCATATCACTCAGTTTCATTAAGAGAGTTAGTTGCTTTTTATCCTGAGGTTTATTATGGATATCAAAATAATGATGAAAAGGTAGATTTATTAAGAATTACTAAAAATGTTGTCTATATAAAAGAAGTGAGATGTTTAAAGAAAGAAGATAATAAATATCTTAAATATTTAAATATGCTAGGAGGAACAAGTAAGATAGATTATAATTATGCATATGTTCTATCTAAAGATGATTTATATGGCCTAAAAGAAGTGTCTGATAAGATTAATCTAGAATTTCCTAAGAATGTACGATATATACCTAAACAAAGTCGTAATTCAGAAAAATTTTTAGTTGAACTAGCTAATAAAGGTTTAAATAAAAGACTTAATAATAAAGTAACAAAAGAATACCAAGATAGATTAAATTATGAACTTAGTGTTATAAGTAAGATGGGATTTGTTGATTATTTCTTAATTGTTTATGATTATTGCTGTTATGCTAAGAAAAATGATATCTATGTTGGGCCAGGCCGTGGTAGCTCTGCAGGATCTTTAGTATGTTATTCAATTGGTATTAATGATATAGATCCGATTAAGTATAATTTAATGTTTGAAAGATTTTTAAATACAGATAGAGTTACTATGCCTGATATAGATATAGATTTTGAATCAGGTAAGAGAAAAGATATTATTGAATACGTAAGAAATAAATATGGCAGGAATAATGTTGCTGTAGGTATTACTTATAATAATTTAAAAACTAAATCTGTTTTAAGAGAAGTTGCAAAATTAATTAAATTAGATGATGAATTATTAAATAAATTTTTAGATTCTATTGATGGGAAAATGTCGTTAAAAGAAAATGCTGAAGATGAAACAGTAGCAAAATATATTAAGATGTATCCTCAAATAAATAATTTATATGATATTGCTCTTAAGTTAGAAGGTATTAAGAAGAATACATCTATAAATGCTGCTGGATTAATTATTTCTAGTGTAGATTTAACTAAAATAATTCCAGTTGTAAAGGATGAAGAGGACAATTTAATTACAGGAATAGAAATGCCTTATTTGGAATCTTTAGGATTTTTAAAAATGGACTTTCTTGCTGTTAAGAACTTAGATATTATTGCTAATATACTAAGACAAACTGATAAGAATTTGTTAAAGAATATTGATCTTAATGATAAAAATGTAATAGATATGTTTAATAGAGCGGATACTGATGGTATATTTCAATACGAAACCGCTACTATGAAGAGTTTGTTAAGGAAATTAAAACCTAAAAACTTCAATGATTTAATTGCAGCAATGGCTCTTGTTAGACCAGGTCCTGCTCAAGATGAATTTATAAAAAATAAAGAAGATGAAGAAAATATTAAATATCTTCATGATTCATTAAAACCAATTTTAAAAGAAACTTATGGTGTAATTTTATATCAAGAACAAGTAATACTTATTCTTGAACAATTAGGCGGATTTACTAAAAACGAAGCAGATACCATTAGAAGAGCTATAAGCAAGAAAAAAGACGAAGTAATCAAGGTATCAAAAGATAAGTTTATTGTTGGTGCCCAAAAGAATGGAATTTCTAAATCTATTTCTTCACAAATTTATGATTTAATTGAAAGATTTGCGGGATATGGATTTAATAAGTCTCATAGTGTAGCTTATGCACTTGTAGCTTACCAAATGGCTTATTTAAAATGTTATTATCCAATTTATTTTATAAATGAATTGTTATTAGATGGTAAGAGCACAGTAGAAATATCTTCATACATAAATGAGTTAAAGAGAAAGAATATTAAGGTTGTTAAACCAGATGTTAATAAATCATTTAAAAATTTTAATATTGTAGAGGATTCTTTAATATTGCCTCTTACTATTATTAAAGGCATAACTAAGAATATTTCGGATGCCATAATAGATAATGCCCCTTATAAAGATTATTTTGAATTCTTGAGTAAGAATAAAGATATTAAGAAAAATATATTAGAGACATTAATCTATGCTGGAAGTTTTGATTCATTGGGATTAAATAAAAAGACTTTAATTAATTTATATGATTCAGCAATGAATTACGTATCATTAGGTGTTGATGATGATGATTTAAAACCAATTATAAATAAATATGAAGAATTTGATAATAGTATTTTGAATGATAAAGAAATAGAATTATTTGGATTCTATGTAGGAAATCATCCTGCTAGCAAATATCAAAGTAAGAACATTACTAAATTAAAAGATGTTAAATCAAAATTATATAATGAAATTAAGATAATTGTTATAATAGAAAATATACATAGAATAAAAGATAAAAACGGAAATGATATGGCATTTTTAAAAGTGTCTGATGAGACGGGAACAATGGATGTAACTGTTTTCGCAGAGAATTTTAAGTTGCTTGAAAATATAAGAAGAAATGAACTTGTGCTAATAGAAGGAAAGCCAAGTAAATCTCTTGACAAAATAAGAATAATATTGAATAGTATTATAAAAAGAAAATGAAATGGAAGACAAATATGGATGCAGAAATAGAAAGATTTTTTAACAGTATTAATTTTGAGTCAGAAGAATTTTTTGCTTCAGAGATAGATAAAGTGAAACTAATTACGGCTTCACAAAGTTTTGAAGTGGTTATAAAAAACCCATACGTAATTGATAAAAAAGAAATGGATAATTTATTTAAGGCTTGTGAAGGAGGCATTAATGGTGAAAAGAAATGTCACGTTGTTATGGAATATGGTGAAGTAACGCTTGATGATTTAACAAAATATATTGATGCTATGATAGATGAATTAGTTAATTTAAGACCATCTTTTGCGCCTTTAAAAGATCGTAATTTAGAATTTGATGGGGATAAGATATATGTAACTATTTATACAAGATTAGTTAAGTCAGAATTAAATAGAGAGTTTGCTAAAATTAGTGATAAATTAAAAAGATATGGATTAGGAGAATACTCTTTTGAAATAAAACTGGATTTAGCTAATTTAAAAACTTTAACAGAAATAATTACTGAGGGTAAAGATAGTGTTGAGGAAGTTGCTCCTGAAGAGAATAGTCCTGTTATTTGGGGTAGACATCGAGATGGAGAAATAACGCAATTAAATAATATTTTGGGTGAAATGAAAAATATTATTGTGGAAGCATATGTCTTTGCAATGGAAACTCAAGAAAGAAAAGGTAAAAAAGCTACTGCTTATATTCTCGATTTAAAGATGAGTGATAAAACTGATAGTTTTGTTGGTCATTTAGTTCGTTTCGAAGAAGAAGAATTTTATAAAATTGCTAAAAGAATTAGTGTTGGTAATTGGTATAGATTTAATGGTAATATCGAGTTAAATGATTATTCTCATGCTTTAGTTTTTAATATAACAGGAATCGAAGAAATACCTTCTAAAGATGAAAAAGTTAAAGATACAGCTGAGGTAAAAAGAGTAGAATTACATTGTCATACAATGATGAGTATGATGGATGGAGTTATAGATACATCTAAGTTAATTAAGTTTTGTGACAAATTAGGAATGAAGAGTGTTGCTATAACAGATCACAATGTTCTACAGGCGTATCCTGATGCGTTTAATACTCTTGCTAAAATAAATAAAGGTAGAGAAGATAAAGATAAATTTAAAGTATTATATGGAACAGAAATGAATGTTGTTGATACTGATGCAGGATTAGTATTTAAGAACAAGAATTTCAAATTATTAGATCAAGAATATGTTGTATATGATACAGAAACAACTGGATTTACACCAAATGTTGATCAAATGATTGAAATTGGTGCTGTTAAAGTTAAAAATGATGAAATAATTGAAAGATTTGATGAATTAATTGCTTGTGATAAACCATTACCAAAAGTAATTACTGAATTAACTAATATAACGGATGATATGTTAGTTGGACAAGATACAGAAGAAAATGTTACGAAGAGATTTTTAGAGTTTGTTGGTGATTTACCACTTGTTGCCCATAATGCAGCATTTGATATTTCATTTATTGAAGCAGCAGTAGAAAAGTATGGATTACGTAAGTTTGATAATACTGTTGTAGATACAATGGGACTTGCTAGAGTTATGTATCCTGATTGGAAAAATCATAAATTATCTACGTTAGTTAAAAATTTAGATGTAGAGTGGGATGAAGATAAACACCATAGAGCGGATTATGACTGCGAAGGAACAGCACATTGTTTCTATAAAATGGTTAATGTTTTAGATAATGAACATATAGAAACAACTGATGATTTAAACAAGTTAGTAGATAGCGAAACCGTTGTTAAGTTTGCTAGACCATTCCATATGACTATGATTGCCAAGAATAAGGAAGGTTTAAGAAATTTATTTAAAATAGTATCTTTAGCAAATACAAAATATTTATTTAAAGGAAAAGAACCAAAGATTCCAAGAACGGATATTAATCCATTAAGAGAAGGTTTAATATTTGGCTCTGGTTGCGTAAATGGAGAAGTATTTGAAAAAGGTTTATCAGTAGATGATGAAGACTTAAGAAATATGATGTCATATTATGATTATATTGAAGTATACCCACTTAACGTGGTAACTCATCTTATTGGGGAAGATGCTCCATTTAGATCAGAGAGTGATTACTTTAATTATGTTAGAAGATTAATAAAAGTAGCTAAAGAATCAAATAAGATGGTTGTAGCAACATCTGATGCTCATAATTTAAGACCGGATGATTTAATATATCGTAAAGTTATTATTTCACAAAAAGCAAATGGTAAGTTACATCCACTTAATAAAAGAGGAATAAAGGTTCCTAATCAATACTTCTTAACTACAGATGAAATGTTAGATGCCTTCTCATTTATAGATGAAGAAACAAGAAAAGAAATAGTAATTGATAATCCAAATAAGATTGCAGAACAAGTTGAAGAATTACAAATTATTAAAGATAAATTATATACTCCAGTTCTAGAAAATTCTGCTGAGATAACAAAGGAAATGGTTTATAATAAAGCGCATGAAATATATGGATATCCGCTTCCTGAAATAATAGAAACAAGACTTAAAACAGAGCTTGATGGTATTATTGGTGGTGGATTCGATGTAATTTATCTTATCGCAGAAAAGTTAGTTAAAAAATCAAACGCTGATGGATACTTCGTAGGATCTCGTGGTAGTGTTGGTTCAAGTTTAGTTGCGACAATGATGGGTATTACAGAAGTTAATGGTTTACCACCACATTATGTTTGTCCTAAATGTAAACATAGTGATTTTGAGGTTGATGGAGAAGATTTAGCTAGACTATATCCATGTGGGTTTGACATGCCTGATAGAGATTGCCCAGAATGTGGAACAAAGATGAAGAAAGACGGACACAATATTCCATTTGCTACATTCTTAGGATTTAAAGCTGAAAAAGTACCTGATATAGACTTAAACTTCTCTGGAGAAAATCAAGCAGCAGCACATAATCATGTAAAAGTGTTGTTTGGTGAACAAAATGCCTATAGAGCCGGTACTATATCTACAGTTGCTGATAAAACGGCTTTTGGATATGTAAGAGGTTATTGTGAAGAGAATGGTATCGTTCTTAACTCTGCTGAAGTAGAAAGAATAGCATTAGGTTGTACGGGTGTTAAGAGAACTACTGGACAGCATCCAGGTGGAATTATCGTTATTCCTCAGTATATGGATGTATTTGATTTTACGGCATATCAATATCCAGCAGATGAGCCTGATGCATCATGGTATACTACACACTTTGATTTCCATGCAATTCATGATAATGTCTTAAAGCTAGATATACTTGGACACGATGATCCAACTATGTTAAAAAGACTAGGTGATACAACTGGTATAAACATTATGGAAATACCATTTGATGATCATAATATATTAAGTTTATTCCAATCTCCAAAAGCTCTTGGTGTAACTGAAGAGCAAATTATGTGTAAGACTGGTACTTTAGGCGTTCCAGAATTTGGAACAAACTTTGCTATTAACATGTTACTTGAAATTAAACCAACACATTTTGCCGATTTAGTTAAAGTGGCTGGTTTATCACATGGTACAGATGTATGGAATGGTAACGTTCGTGATTTAATATTAAATAAAGTAGTTCCTTTTGAGGAAGCTGTAGGATGTCGTGATGATATCATGGTTAGTTTAATTAACTATGGATTAGAGTCTTCACAAGCATTCAAAATAAGTGAATTCGTTCGTAAAGGAAAAGCTAAGAAAGAACCAGATAAGTGGGCGGAAATGACAGATACTATGCGTAGTAATAATGTTCCAGAGTGGTTTATTGAATGTTGTAGAAAGATTCAGTACATGTTCCCTAAGGCACATGCTTGCGCATATGTAATGATGTCATACCGTGTTGCGTGG
This sequence comes from Caryophanales bacterium, assembly GCA_016288635.1. Lineage (GTDB taxonomy): Bacteria > Bacillota_I > Bacilli_A > RF39 > UBA660 > JAEEKZ01. Next base: position 34,846 of record JAEEKZ010000047.1, on the reverse strand, counting down.
TTTAAGACTTATTATCCTTTACATTATTATTCAGCATTCTTCTCAATTAGAAGAAGTGACTTTGATGTACAAGCTATGTTACAAGGTTATGATGGAATAAAAAGAAGACTTGCTGAGATTAGAGAAAAAGGATTTGATGCTTCAGCAAAAGAAGTAGCTGTAGGGGAAACATTACAAGTTGCTCTTGAAATGTTAGCAAGAGGATTTGTGTTTAAAAATATAGATATTAAGATTTCTAAAGCAAAAACATTTGTAATTAAAGAAGATGAAAAAGCTTTATACTTACCTTTCTGTAGTGTAGAAGGTTTAGGAGAAGCTTGTGGATTACAAATTGAAAAAGAAAGAGAAATAAAAGAATTCTTCTGTGTAGATGATTTTGCTGATAGAGGTAAAGTTAATAAAACTACAATAGAAAAATTAAGAGATTTGGGTGTATTTGACGGTATGCCTGAATCTGCTCAATTAAGTTTATTTTAAAAGGAGGTACTATGTTAGATATATTTATACCAGATTATTACTATCAAAGTATATTTAAAATTAATTATGCTAAGTTAAAAAAGAATGGGATCAAGTGTCTTTTATATGATTTAGATAATACAATAGCTCCATATTCTATGCATGAACCTGATAAAAGATTAAAAGATTTATTTAGTTTATTAGAGCACAAATATGGATTTAAAGTAATTATTATGTCTAATAGTGGTAAAAGAAGATTAACTCCATTTAAAGAACAACTTAATGTAGATACTTCATGTAATAGTTGTAAGCCTCTAAAGATTAAGTATAAGAAGATAATGAAATTATATAAATTTAAACCACATGAAATTGCTATGATTGGTGATCAATTGATGACTGATGTGTTTGGAGCAAATAGAATGGGTATTAATTCAATATTTGTTAATCCTATTTCTAAGATAGAACATCTTCCAACTCATGTTAATCGTTATTTTGAATCGAAAATTATAAAAAGATTAAACAAGCGTGGTATATTAATAAAGGGTGAGTATTACGAATAAGAGAACGGCATTAGAAGTTTTATTGATTAAGGTTGATGTAATGATTGAAGATTCTCCAAATATTCCTGATGAGATAAAGTCAATCGTTAAAGCTATTTGCAAAGCATATGTAAGATTAACAAATGGTCTGATAGGATTAGAGCATATTAGGAATATTTGCGAAGCTAAGTTTGTCGCTGTTGATGTAAATGATGAGTCGTTTACTGGAAGCAATAAAATTTTAGGCACGACTATAACGGATTATGATGAAAATTGTAAAGTGTCGCATATTATGTACTATGTTAATGATCCAGAATATATGAAATTGATAACGATTCTAACACATGAATTAGGACATGTTATGACAGAACCTGCTTCGTGTGAAATATTAAAAAACGGAATTTATCCTGTGATTAAGAAAACTAATGCGGTTTATATAAATTGCAGACATGAAGAAGATGGAAGTCTAAGTTCAACAGGTGGATATGGATTTAGAACTTCAGATGGATTTTTAGAACATATGGGTTCTATAATATTCGAGGATGAAGATTTTATAAACGAACTTGCTGATAATGGTTATTTGGTTGGAGGATGCACATATAAAGATGAAAGACTATTCCCATCAAGGATATATGACGAGTATAAAGCGTGTTTTGAATTATTTGATTATTTATTTGGAGGAGAATTGTTTACCTTTTCATGCAAAACATATTCTAATAATCAAGAAATAATAGATTTTGTTAATAGAACCAAATACTTTACTGTTTCTAAACTTTTGGATGAAAGCAATAATGCTTTATGGGCATTAAAAGGATATGAAGGAAAACCGGGGGATTCCGAATTTGAGAAAGCTTTTGTTAATTATGATCAAAAAAAGCGAAAAGTATTATTATTAGCAGATTTATTATATGAGCAAATGGATCCGAGTCTTAAAGACGATACTAGATATCAAGAATTAAAAAGAACATATGCAGAATGTATTTATAAAAATATATTACTTCCTTTAGATAGTAGGGGACAAGACGGGTCTTCAAGAGTAAGAGAGGGATAAAATGGGAAAAATGTGTATTGGTTGTGGAGTAGAAATGCAAAATACTAATTCTGAAGAATTAGGATATGCTCCAAATTTAGATTTTGATTATTGTGCGCGTTGTTTTAAACTAAAAAACTATGGGCAAGATATTAAACCAGACGTTGAAATTAGTAATGAAGATATAATCAAATTATATAAGAAAAATGCATTAAAATTATTTTTAACTGACTTTTTAAATATAAGTGAAGAAGTATTAGATGTTTATAAAAATCTACGCGGAAGAAAAATATTAATTATTTCTAAAGCCGATTTAATTCCTGAAAATATACATGAACAAAGATATTTAAGTAATATTCGTAAAACGTATGATATACATGAAGATATTTATTTAGAGAGTTCTAAAAATGATATCCATGAATTGTTAGATATTGTTTCTCAGGAAGAAGAAGTATATGTATGTGGATTTACTATTTCAGGTAAATCAACACTAATTAATAAAATGACGGGTTCAAAGATTGTTGAATCAAAACATGAAACAACAACATTAGATGTTATTAAAACAATGTATAATAATACTTGTATTTATGATACTCCAGGTTTAGCTTATAAACATTATTATAAAGGAGTAGATTATCTTAGAAAGATTAGACCATCTTCAAGAATAATGAAAGAAAATCAAGAATTGGTTATCCATGATTTTGTTGTTAAATCTAATGTAGAAAATAATTTTGTTTTATATATCCCTGGATATTTAAAACTTATTAAGAGAAATAGTGAAAAATCATGGCCTACAAGAGTCAATATTCCAGAAAACTCTGATCTTTTAATCAAGGGAGTAGGATTTATAAACATTAAAAACTCTTGTATTCTAGAGACTGACCTTGATGCTAATTTGCTTGAAGTTAGAGACTCTTTGGTAGGAAGAAAATATTAACATGAAAGAGTTTGGTAAGAACTTAAAATTTGCTTGGAGTTATGCTAGAAACCAAAAGAAATATTTAGTTGGTTTAATAATTATTAATATCCTTGGTATATCAATAGGAATTTTGGCACCAGTATTAAGTGCTAAAATTATTTTGGCGTTAACTAATAATAATTTTGTTCATATTATTGTTGTTGCGCTTGCTATTCTTTTGGTAAATAGTTTTTCTAATTTAATTAACTATTTTACAAGAATGTGGTCAATTAAAATTTATCGAAATATTTTAACAAAGTTGGAAATCGATTTAGGACAGAATGTTTTAAAAATTGAGAATAAATGTATTGATGAAAAGGGATCTGGAGTTTTTATTCAGAGACTAACTGGAGATACTACTAAGATTGCTGATGTGTTTAATTCTAGTCTTTCTCAGGTATCAAGTTTTGTAAAATATCTTGGTATAGGAGTGGCTGTATTTATTGTTAATAAATGGGTTTTCTTGTATTTAATTATCACTGTTTTAATTACGGGTTATATAGAAAGCGTTAGAACTAGTGAGAGGAAAAAAGATGATAAAGTTGCTAGGGAAGCAGGAGAAAAGGTATCAGGTTTAGTTGGAGAATTAGTTCGCGGCGTACGTGATATTAAAATGCTTAATAGTGAAAAAGATTTCATAAGTAATCTTTCTGTTAAAATAGATGATGCTAATAATAAATGGATGAGAGTTAGAAAAAGATCATGGAATTTTCATTTGTTTTCTTGGGAATTACAAGACTTATTCCAATTTTTGCTAATTGTGCTTTTAGTAATCTTTATGCAAAACAATTGGTTAGTTCCTGCGATGGCACTTGTTCTATATAATTATTGCAATACAGCTTCATATTGTGTTTATTTAGTGGGGGATATACTAGAATCTATTAAAGACTTTAATTTATCGTGTGAAAGAGTTTACTCATTATTTGATTCTTCTGAATTTGGTAAAGAAAAATTTGGCAAAAAACATATTGATAATATTAAAGGAAATTTCGAGTTTAAAGATGTTTATTTTGGATACAATGATAAAGAAATATTAAAAGGTTTAAACTTTAAAATAAAAGCTAGAGAAACAGTTGCTTTTGTTGGCAAAAGCGGAGCTGGTAAAACCACAATATTTAATTTATTATGTAAGATGTATAACATTAAAAAAGGATCAATTACTATTGATGGAATTGATATAAATGAATTAGATAAAGATAGTATTAGAGGTAATATAACAATTATTTCTCAAGATCCATATATTTTTAATATGAGTATTAGAGATAATTTAAAATTAGTTAAAAGTGATATTACTGAAGAAGAGATGATTAATGCATGTAAAATTGCGTGTTTAGATGATTATATTAATGAACTACCTGATAAATATGATTCACTTATAGGTGAAGGTGGAATTAACTTATCTGGTGGTCAAAAACAGAGATTAGCTATTGCTAGAGCATTAATTCAAAATACACAAATTATCTTATTCGATGAAGCAACTTCAGCATTAGATAATGAAACACAAAGTCAAATTCAAAAGGCAATTGATAATATGAGAGATGACTATACGATACTTATAATTGCTCATAGATTATCTACGATTAAAAATGCAGATAGAATACTTTTCTTAGAGGATGGAAAGATAGTTGCTTCAGGTGTACATGATAAATTATTAAAAACTAGTAAGAGTTATAAAAAATTATATGAATCAGAATTAACGAAAGACTAATGTCGAAAATTGTCTTATTTTATGGCAAATATTGTTGATTTTTAGTTTTATTGGTTGTATAATACCATGTAGTTGTGCACGAAGGGAGGGCGAAAAATGACAAAAGTAGTAGTTCAAAACGGTAACGTTGAAAGTGCTTTAAAGAAATTTAAAGTAAAAGTAGCTAGAAGCGGAGTCCTTTCTGAAGTGAAAAAGAGAAAACACTATGTAAAACCAGGTGTTGAGAGAAGAGATAAAATTAAAGAAGGAATTAAAAATTCTCGTAAAAAAAATAGAAATTATTAAAATTAGGTTAAAGCCTAATTTTTTTTATTAAAATTTTCTTTTTTTACTTTATTTTTATTATAAAAAATTGTATTATATATTTTACAGGTGAGGGTTTGGTATGGGCAATAAAGAAAAAGAAGTTCTTGAACTATTAAAAAAAATTGGACAATCTAAAGAAGAAGTATTAAACACAATCGCTATTGAAGTAGATAATAAAGTTAAATTTGTTTTTGATCTTTTAAATAAATTTAGATATTCAAAACAAGAATTATTAATTTTACTTGGTCTTTTTATCAGTGGAGAACAATTAGATTTTATATTAGATAGTTTAATAGAAAAGAATTTTATTTATAAAGGTATTGATCAAAAATATGGGGCAATAAGACGACCTTTCGCAGTTGCTAAGCTTGAAAGAAATAGACAAGGTCAATACTTTGTTACCGTTAATGAGGAAGATTATATTATTCCTGAGGCTAAACTGCACGGAGCTTTTCCTGGCGACACTATTACAGTTGATTGTACAAAGAATATTGTTGTTGGTATCCAAAATAGAAGTAATCATAATTTAGTTTGTGATGTTGTTATAAAAAATAATAAATTAGCTTTGGTTCCTTTTAATGCTCCATATCCAATTGAGGTTTTGATTCATGATTATTTTTTAACAAATCTTTTTGAGGGTGATAGAGTTTGTATACAATTATCTGATGAAGTATGTGTTTCTAATCAGGTTAAAGGTGTAAGTATTGAAAAACTTGGTAGAGCAGATGACCAATTTGCTGATGAAATATCAATAGCTATAAGTAGAGGATTTGCTACTGGTTTCCCTGAACCAGTTTTAGAGGAAGCAGCACAGTTTTCTGATGATATAAAACCTGAACAAAAAGAGGGTAGAGTAGATTTAACTGAAGAACAAGCTTTTACGATTGATTCGATTCATACTAAAGATATGGATGATTCTTTAATTGTTAAAGAAAATTCTGATGGAACGATAAATTTAAAGGTAAATATATCCGATGTAATTGCTGTAGTTGGTGTTAATTCTAAATTATTTGCTGAAGCTTTAAAAAGAGGAACAAGCGTTTATATTGGCGACTATGTTGATCCAATGTTCCCAATTGAAATTTCTGGTGGAATATGTTCTTTAAAAGAAGGTAAGGAGCGTTTAACCATTACCTGTGATATGACATTTGATAGCCAAGGTAATGTTATTAAATACGATATTTATCCAAGTGTTATTAAGTCTAAGAAAAAAATGACTTATGAAGATTTAAATAAATTCATGCAGACTGGCGAAATTGATGATTCATATTATGACTTTTTTGAATCTATTGATGCATTAAAGAAACTTTCTGATAGACTAACACGTAACAGAAAAGCTAAAGGTGCTCTTGAATTTGTTAATGATAATCCTGAACCAAGAAAAAATAACGAAACTGGTGAAGTCGAATATCGAACTGAATCATCAGGTGAATCCGAAAAATGGATTGAAAACAGTATGGTTTCCGCAAATGAAGCCATAGCTTTAGAATTTATAAAAAATACCTTGCCATTAATATTTAGATGTCATGAAGATCCTGAATCATTTAAAATTGAAAAAGCAAAAGGAATATTACAAAAACTTAATGTTGATGTTAGAGGTTTAAATGGAGAAGGTGGCAGAAAACAATTACAATCAATTTTAAAACAGTATTCTGGAAATAAAGAATGGGGTCCTATTATTTCATATATCATCTTAAGATGTATGCCTATAGCATATTACACTACTGAAAATAAGGGGCATTGGGCTCTTGCCAGTGATGGATATTGCCATTTTACTTCACCAATTAGAAGACTTGCAGATTTAATAGTATGTTTATTGATTCATATTTATATATTTAAAGAAAAGATTGAAATTGATTTGGATGATTTATTATCTCAATTAGATAACATTGCTAAATACTGTACTTATAAGAGTAGACAAGCTGATGAATGTGAAAGAGATTTTGCTAAATTATGCTCTTCTAGATTTATTGATGATCATATGGGTGAAGAGATGGAAGTACAGATCATGGATGTTAAAAACAACTATGTTGAAGTTAAAATTACTGAGAATGGTCTAAGAGGAAGATTATCAATAAAGAGTGGTATTCTTCAGGGAAGTAGTCTTAATTTACCTTCTAAACAAATTGTTTTACCACACAAAACAGGTGTAATAATGCTTGGAGATTATATGATTGTTAGACCTATTAAGAACGATAGAAATAAAGGTGGAGTTGTTTTTGAAGGTGTTGAATTTGTTCAAAGACATCCAAAACAAAGACAAAGAAAGCAAAGACAGAAGAAAGGCAATTAGTTTATCTAATTGTTTTTTATTATTGATAAAATGCTTTAAAAAAATATCAATTAATAGTACAATGTATATGATGTAATATAAATAGAAAGGGTGATGAATTATGTTTGCAAGATTATTTCAAGTATCAATTGGTGCTATTTGGCCAAGTTTGATTATTTTTAGTGTTACACTTATAACCACCCGTATCTTTTATTTAATTAGTCACAGAGAAAGGTTTTGTTTATATAGAGAATTACTATCTTTAGGTTCAATCTTATATGTAGTATTATTATTTCAATTATTAATAAATACCGAAGTAAGTTCAAATGCTGGATTTAATTTAGTTCCTTTTAAAGAAATAACTAGATATACAATTGGAAGTAATTTGTTTAAACTAAATGTTCTCGGTAATATAATTCTTTTTATTCCAATGGGCTGCATTTTGACTGGCTATTTAAAGCCAAAAAATATAATTCCTATTATAGTTAGTTCAATAATAATAAGTAGTACAGTAGAGTTAGTTCAACTAGGAATTGGTAGAGCATTTGATGTTGATGATATTATTTTAAACTTAGCTGGAGCTATCATAGGATATCTATTATATAGTTTCTTAAGAGCAATATATAATAAGTTACCAAAATTCTTACAAAAAGATGGACTTTATAATGTTATTTGTATTATAATAATTGCTGGTTTTGTGATATATATCATGAAGATTTTGGGGGTGCTTAATTTCTAATGAATAATTATGAAATTGTAGATGAATTTGGATATAAATATCCAGATGTATTGCCTAAAGTTCTTGATAAAGCATTAGAAATAGAAAAGATTAATAATGGTATATTTACAATCATTTTCGTTGATGAAAAGAAAATACAAGAATTGAATAGGGAATATCGTAAAATTGACAGAGTAACTGATGTAATATCATTTGCTTATAACGATTCTGGAACATTTGATCAAAATGGATTAAATGTTTTGGGAGAGATATTTGTGTGTATCCCGAGAATGAAGGAACAAGCAAAAGAATATGGTCACAGTGAAACAAGAGAAATGTGTTTCTTATGTGTACATGGACTTCTTCATTTACTTGGATATGATCATCAAACAGAAGATGAAGAAAAAGTTATGTTTGGAAGACAGGAGGATGTTTTAAATGAGTTTATTGAAACTAAAAGACAAAAAACTATTGGATGAGAATGGTGAGCCTCTTTATGCTAAAAGTGGTACTCCAGATGGAAAACACTTTAGTATTAAAAGAACATTTAGAGCTTGCAAGTATTCATGGGACGGGTTAGTAAATGCTTATAAAAATGAGCAAAGTTTATGGATTCATGGTGTTGGTAGTATTGTTGCAATCATTATGGGATTTCTACTTGAAATATCATTTACTCAATGGGCAATATTATTAATATCTCTTGTAGTTGTACTTGCTGTAGAGTTATTAAATACTGGTATTGAAGCAGTCGTAGACTTAGTTACTCAGAAGTATGATCCATTAGCTAAGATAGCAAAGGATTCTGGTTCAGCGGCTGCTGGAGTAGCAGGACTTGCAGAATTCATCATTTGTTTATTTATCTTTGTTCCAAAGATTATTCATCTATTTAGATAGGAAATAATATGAAGAGTGGATTTGTTAGTTTAATCGGAAGACCTAATGTTGGTAAGAGCACACTTCTTAATTCTATTATTAATGAGCATGTTGCAATTACTTCTAATAAAGCTGGAACCACAAGAAATATTATTCAAGGGATCTATAATGAAGATGATTATCAAATAATATTTGTTGATACTCCTGGAATAGGAAAACCACAAAGTAAGTTAAATAGATATTTAAATAAGGAATCTTTAAATCAAACAAAAGATGTTGATTGCATTTGTTTTGTTGTTGATGTAGCAAGTGGAATCGGAAGAGGAGATTTATATATCTTAGAGGCTTTAAAAGATTGTGATATTCCTGTAATATTAGTAATGAACAAGATAGATAGACTTAATAATGCTCAAATAATGGAGACTATTGATAAGTTTAAAGATATTTATCCTTTTGCGGAAATAGTTCCTGTTTCTGCGATTAAGAAAGATAATATTGAGAGATTAATTGAGGTTATTAAGAAATATGTTAGGGATGAAGTACTATTTTTCCCTAAAGATGAATATACAAGTAGTCCTTTAAATTTTATGGTAAGTGAAATAGTTAGAGAAAAGATACTTAATTCTACTGAAGAAGAGGTGCCGCATTCTGTAACGTGTCATACGATTAAATTTGAAGAAAAGAAAGATATTGTTAATATTTGTATTGATATAATTGTAGATAGAGATTCAATAAAGAAAATTATCATTGGTAAAGGTGGTAATAAATTAAAAGAAATCGGTATTGAAGCTCGTAAAGATATTGAGGCATTATTAGGCAAAAAAGTTTATCTTGAAACATATGTTAAAACGATTGAAAATTGGAAGGAAAAAGAAAGTTATTTAATAGAATTAGGTTTTATTGATTCTATAGATAAATAAAGATGTAAAAATGATAGAAAGCGTTGAAGGTATAATTTTAAGTGAGATTTCTTATGGGGAAACATCAAAAATAATAAATGTTTTCACAAAAGAGTATGGCATGATTGGCATAATGGCCAAGGGGGCTAAGCAAGTAAAGTCAAAATTACGTGCATTCACTAATAGATTTGCCTATGGACGTTTTTTAATTAATTATAAAGAAAATAAATTATCTATTTTAAATAGTGTTGATATAATTGATCCTTTAAAAAACATTCATAACGATTTAACATTAATTAGCTATTTAACTTATATTGCAGATTTAACTGAACAAGTTGTAAAACAGACTAGTGAATATGAGGAAATATATAATTTATTTATAAATATAATATTAAAACTAAATGAAAAGTTAGATCCAATGATTCTAACTAATATAATTGAGTTAAAATATTTACCATATCTTGGTGTTAGATTAAATGTTGATTCATGTAGTTTATGTGGAAGTAAAACAGATATAGTAACTATAGATGTTTCTTCTGGTGGATATATATGTAAAAATTGTTACAATAATCAACCAATTATGTCACAAAAAGCGATTAAATTAATTAGATTATATTATTATGTTGAAATAAAAAGTATCAGTAATTTTAAAATTGATAATTCTACAAAGGAAGAAATAAATTCTTTTATAAATACATTCTATGATGATTACACAGGAATTTATATTCATAGTAAGAAATTTTTAAAAAATATTTTGGAAATATAAGGGTCTACCTCTTGATTAGAGGTAGACTTTTTTATAATATATAATTAGGTGATAATAATGGCAAATCTAATTTTTAAGTATAGTGCAATGAATGGTGGAAAAACTATTAATATTTTACAAACAGCACATAATTATGAAGAAAATAATTTTAAAATTACCATTATTAAATCTAAGATAGATACAAAAGGAAAAGATAGTATTATTTCTAGAAATGGGGAAGCTAGAAAAGTAGATATTCTTTTGAGAGAAAATGAATCATTGTTAACAGAGGGCAATTATAAAAAGTATTACACTTCAAAAGTTATTTTAGTTGATGAGGTAGAAATGCTAAGTGAAAGTCAAATTGAGGAATTATGGACAATTGCTCACTTAATTAAAATACCTGTTATTACATATGGATTAAAGAGTAATTTTACAGGTAATATATTCTCACCAGCTGTTGCTAAATTATTTGCAGTAGCAGATGATATTTCTGAGATAGGAAGTAGTTGTCTTTGCTTATGTGGTAAAAAGGCAATATTTAATTCTAGAAGAGTTAATGGAGTGTTTACAGACCAAGGAGAAACTGTTGTTATAGATGGATCTACTAGTGATGTAGAGTATGTTCCTCTTTGTGGAGATTGTTATTTAAAATACGTTAAGATTAAAGATAAACATGTTAAGAAATTAACTGATTTAGTTAATAAAGTGTTATAGTTGACGCAATTAATTATAATGATTATTGTAAAAAGTTGAATTATAAACTATAATAATAATATGGTGAATAGTATGAAACTAATAAAGAATAAAAAAGGATTTGCAATGGTTGAAACGATTGTTGTAATGGTTATGGTAACCATTATACTTTTGCGTGTCTTTTCATCATTCGCTACAACTTTATCAAGAGAGAAAACAAGAGTTTATTATGATGATACTGCATATATATTTAAGTTATACGCAATTGCAGATTATTTAAAAGTTAACAACGTTAATCCTGATTATGCCACTTCAATAGCGGCAGATAATTATGTTGTTCCAATTGGAATAGGAACTCCACAATTATTTATGAATATGTCTTCTGATGAAATAAGAAAATTTAAAACAGGTTTTACGGATTTAACCCAATCATATGGATTAGAACATTTATTGCTTGTTAAGCCAGAATTTGCATTGTGGTCAAATTCTTTGCAATATGGGTTAACATTGTGTAGTGATACATATGTTGGAAAAAGAACTCAAGCAAATGATTCATATTATGCAAGTCAAGCAGGAGAAACTGCTGCTAAGTTTAATAAGAATAAATATTGTTCAGAAGCTTTGTATGATTTACCTGCAGAATTAAGAACATATATTAAAACTATAAGTGCAAATTGCTCTGATAATTATATTTTGGTTGCTTCTTTTAAGGCTTTTTCGTCTACTAATAAAAGTGCAAGATACTACGCCTGGATTTATTCTCCATTTGAGTTTAATAAATCAGAAGCATGTTATAAATAAGAGGTAGGATATGAAAAATAGAAAAAAATTAAATAAAAAGGGATTTATATCCAGCTCAATAATAATTACTTTTGTTGTTTTGTTTTTACTATTAATGATTGCTTTACTTGAAAAGTATATTAATACTAGAAGAAATGTACAAAAATCAGCAGAAGATATTAGAGAAGATTTAAATGCAAAAGTAAAAGGTAAAGATGGTTTATTGCTTTCTGCTGTTATTTCTAAGAAGTATGATGCTTTAATAGCTTTATATGAGAGAGATCAGCATCCTGATTGTCATAAAAATAGTGGAGAAGATGGCGAGTATTGTATAAACCATCATAGAAATGAAAACTATGAAGTATATAAGTTTTCGAAAGACTATATGGATTATAATAGCCCAGTATTCTTTTATTATCAAACTGCAACGCATAATAATGTTATATTTGCTGATAGATGTTGGAAGATAATAAGAACAACTGAAACAGGTGGCGTTAAGTTGCTATATGTTGGTTTACCGGATGAAAACGGATCGTGTAAGACGGTTACAAACAAAGATGGTATTGGAAAAACAAAATATAATGAATATTTTAATAATGTTCCTTTAAAAGAATATGTTGGTTATACTTATAAATTACCAGAAACAACCGTCGAGCAAAATTCAATGTTAAAAGCAAAAATCGATGAGTTTCTAATAGATAATATTAAACCGGTCAGTTATTTCGTTGAAGATACACATTGGTGTAATGATAGATCTGAACCAATGATTGGCGATGGAACTGTAACTAGTTATGGACCCAAAAGAAGATTGGGAAATATTGTTGAGTCAGTCAAAAAAATGTATGCAAATACAGAAACTGTAATTTATACAGATCATACGGATATGACTTCATATTTTAGTCAGTTGGCTGATCAAGAACCTGTTGAGATTGAGTGGAACCCAAGTACTAATACGCCTGTATTGTTTGGTGATACAACAAATTGCTCTTCAAAATGGGCAAAAGTTGCCAGTGGACCAAGTGTAGGAAATTATGTTTGTTTCAAGGATTTAGTTAGTCAAACTGCAACACAAGCCAGTATTAATACTCCAGAAACAATGTATTGTTCACAACAGGCTGATAGATACACTGTGTCACATACAATTAACTATGTTCAAGGTAATGAATTATTAGAGAATGTAGGTATATCTGGCGCAACAATTACTGCAGATGAAGTATATATGATTTATGATAATAGTCGTGATCCAAAAGCTGGCTATAATTATTTGATAGACGGTTATAATGGTTTTTGGACTATGTCTCCAGTTGATTTTGATAGAACATCAGCTAGCGTTTATTCTGTTTCTGATTATGGTTATTTGGTTTCTTCTGATGTGGAAAGTGAAATTGGTGTAAGACCTGCAATTTCCCTTAAATACAATACTTATGTATATGAAACTGTAAATGGAATAAGATCTGATGGTTCAGCTGAAAAACCATATCATGTTATTACTGATTTGAAGAAATATATTCCTATTAGCATTAATGATGATTTATTCTATGCGAATAGTGATAATGGTTATGATAGTGGTATACGTGTTGATTTTGATGAAGATGGTTTAAAATCATTGGTATTAGATGGAGAATTTAGTCAACAATATATAACAAATAATAAGAATCTTGATTTATTCGTTAATACTCCAACGGGTTCATCTTCACAACCATTTAGAATGACAATTAAAAAATTAGATGGAAGTATTAGTGGTGATTTAAAATTATATATAAAAATAAATGACGCTAAAATAGAAAGTGTTGATTTACCAACTGATGGATTTAGTGAAGTTGTATTCACGGGAATACCTAAAACAATTTACATTAAGCCAAATAGCAGCAATCCTCAAAAATTCTCAAATTATAAAATAGATATTGAGCTTACAAGAGATAATGCAATTTATGAACGTTATGATGATGGCTGGTATAAGATAGATGGTAATAATTATATACCAATATATAATCTTAAAACAGATATTGCTCCTGCAGGAGAAACTGAATGGGATATGCCAACAGATTTTAGAAGTGGTTATACTTTTAAAGGATATTGTTCTAGACGAGGTGGTGGAGCTTCTTATTTGGTAGTTTATCCAACTGGAGAGATAAAAGCTGGAATGAATACCGAATTTAGTTACACTGGCTCATTGTATGCTTGGTGGGATAAGGACTATGTTGCTCCTGAGGAGAATCCTTAATAATAGTTTAAAAAAAGATAATTATAATAATTATCTTTTTTTGTCTATAAATGTGTATAGTATTATTATTTATACTTAAACAAGTATATAGATTTGGTATAATTATATAAGGTGATGGTATGTTAAAAAGAATAAAGGATTTTATAAAAAATAATAAAGGAACCATAATAATTCTTGTTTTAATTGCTTTATTTTTTATTAAGTTCGATTATGTAATATATTCTCCAGGAGGTAAAGTTGATTTAGTAGAAAGAATATCTATTTCTGGAGAAAATGAAACAAAAGGTAAATTACAATTATCATATGTAACAATGAGGGAAGCAACATTACCAACTGCCATAGCAGCTTTAATTATTCCGAATTGGGATATGTATCCAAATCAGGAAGCTAGTTATGATGGAATGTCTTATGAAGATTCTTTAAATGTCGATAAACTTTCAATGAGAAGTGCTCAAGATTTAGCTACTCTTATTGCTTACGAAAAGGCTGGAAAAGAAATAGAGTTAGTTGATACGCATTTTATTATTGTTTTTATAGCAGAAGAAGCGAATACTGATTTAAAACCAATGGATGAAATCATTAAAATTAATGGTGTTGATATGAAGGATTATAATGATGTTGGAGAATATATTACTCAATTAACTCCTGGAGATAAAGTTGAGGTAGATGTATTAAGGAATAATAAAGAAATAAAATGTAATGCAGTTATTTATGAAATTGATGGTGTGTCTAAAATTGGTACAGGAATTATAACAACATATGATTATAAAACAAATCCTGAAGTTAAGATTGATTCAAAAGAATCAGAATCAGGTCCAAGTGGTGGTTTGATGACTACTCTTGCAATATATAACAAGTTAACTAAAGAAGATATAACCAAGGGAAGAGATATAATTGGTACAGGCACTATAAATGATGGTGGTGTAGTTGGAGAGATTGATGGTATTAAATATAAACTTCTTGGTGCTAAAGGATCTGATATATTCTTATGCCCTAAAGAAAACGAGGCGGAAGCTTTAAGAGTAAAAGAAAAATACAATTTAAAAATTGAAATAAAAGCAGTTGCGACTTTTGATGAAGCAGTAGAATATTTAATGGCAAAATAAAATACAGATTTAATTCTGTATTTTTATTTCCATATTTTTTGGAAGTTTCCTAATGTTTGTACTCCGACATCTTTTACGATAAATGCATTAGGATCGATGTTCTTTAAGTTGTTTTCAAATTCGCGGCATTCATATTTTGTTAGAACGATATAGCAAATATAAGTGGTGGAATTATCGTATCCACCTTTGGCTTTAAAATATGTTATTCCTCGTTCAATATTGTTTTCAACATAATCAATTAAATTTTGAGGATCATTTTTGGTGAATACAACAAGTTTAGTACAAATATTTTGAGCGTGCGTTCTATCAATCATTAATGAAGTAATGGCAACATATATGATTGAATATATCATTGTTTCTACGCCATATAACAATCCACAAATAGAGAATAATACTAAATTTATTCCTAGATTAATTTTACCTACGGATAAATGTCCATCTTTCTTTAATAGGAACATACCAATTATTTCCGTTCCTCCACCAGATGCTCCGCTTGATAATGTCATACCAGCACCAATACCAGCTAAGATGCCTCCAATTAAAACAGATGTAAGCGTATCACTAACTAAGCTTTCTTTGGGAATGGGTATTATACTTAAAAGAATTGTTTGAAAGATAACTGCTATAAGGGTTTTCCAAAAGAATTCTTTACTTATGGATTTATAAGCAAGAATGAATAAAGGTATATTTAGAAAAAAATTGATTATACCAGAAAAATCAAAATCCATTTTAATATGGAATAGTTTTATAATTAGATTATTTAATAATTGAGATACACCTAATATTCCATCATTGTATAAATTGTTATTTCTTATAAATAAATTAATGGAAATACAAAATAAAGTTATTCCTATTAAACTAATAATGATATTCTTTTTGTTATCTTTCATTTGATTCACCGCATAGAATTATAAAACAAGTTTTTAATAAAGTAAATAAGACTTGAAAATTAATTGTTATTATTATATAATCACATTAGTTTTTGAGGACATTTGAGGTACTATTAATCGAATTTTAAAGAGAGTTAATGTTTGGTGGAAATTAACAAATAGATAATAGTTGGTTGCAAATCGAGAAAAAGCGTGTGATTCGCGTTAAGAATAAGGAGATAACAATAGTTATAAAGTAAAGGTGGTACAGTGTTTAATAGACGCCCTTTATGATATAACTATTTTTTTGTTATATGGAGGTAAAATATGAAAGAGTTAGAAAAAAAGTATAATCCTGAGATTGTAGAGCAAAACAAATATGATTTTTGGCTAAACAAAGGATATTTTAATTGTGATGTCAATTCAAAGAAAGAACCGTTTTGTATAGTGTTACCACCACCTAACGTTACTGGTGTATTACATTTAGGACATGCTTGGGACGTAACTTTACAAGATATTATTATTAGATATAAGAAGATGGAAGGTTATGATACTTTTTGGCTTCCAGGAATGGATCATGCCGCAATAGCAACGGAAGCTAAAGTTGTTAAAAGACTTAAAGACCAAGGTATTAATAAATATGAATATGGAAGAGAAAAATTCTTAGAAGCTTGTTGGGATTGGACTCATGAACATGGTGATATCATTAGACAGCAATGGGCTAAAATGGGTATTGCTTTAGATTATACAAAAGAAAGATTTACTTTAGATGAAGGACTATCAAAAGCTGTTAGAAAAGTATTTGTTGATTATTATAATGAAGGCCTTATTTATAGAGGTGAAAAGATAATTAACTGGGATCCTGTTGCACAAACTGCACTATCTAATGAGGAAGTTATCTATAGTGAAGAAAAGAGCGCTTTCTATCATATTAAATATAAATTAGAAGGTAGTGAAGAATACTTAGATGTTGCAACAACTAGACCAGAAACATTATTTGGTGATACTGCTGTTGCTGTTAATGAGAATGATGAAAGATATAAAAAGTATGTTGGTAAAAATGTTATATTACCTATTTTAAATAAACCTATTCCAGTTATAACTGATGAACATGCTGATATGGAAAAAGGTACTGGTGTAGTTAAGATTACTCCAGCACATGACCCTAATGACTTTGAAGTAGGAAATCGTCACAATCTTGAACGTATTTGTATTATGAATGATGATGCTACAATGAATGAGAATTGCGGTAAGAAATATGCTGGAATGACTCGTGAAGAATGTCGTGAAGCTGTTTTGGAAGACTTAAAGAGTCAAGACTTACTAATTGATATTGAACCATTAGTTCATGAAGTTGGACATTCAGAGAGAACTGGTGTTATGGTTGAACCAATGGTTAAGAGACAATGGTTTGTTAAAATGAGACCTCTTGCTGATACAGTATTAGAGACTCAAAAAGATAAAGATAGAAAAGTTAACTTTGTACCATCAAGATATGAAAAGACTATGAATCACTGGATGGAAATAACTTATGATTGGTGTATTTCTAGACAACTATGGTGGGGTCATAGAATTCCAGCATGGTATAGAAATGATGAAGTATATGTAGGAATGGATGCTCCAGAAGGAGAAGGATGGGTACAAGATGAAGATGTACTTGATACATGGTTCTCTAGTGCTCTATGGCCTTTTGCTACATTAGGATGGCCTGATAGTGATGAGCTAGTTAAGAAGTATTATCCAAATCAATGTTTAGTAACTGGTTATGATATTATACCTTTCTGGGTTAATAGAATGACTTTCCAAGGTGAAAAGTTACTTGGTGCTAGACCATTTGAAGATTGTTTAATACATGGTTTAATTCGTGATAAACAGGGTAGAAAGTTTAGTAAAAGTTTAGGCAATGGTATAGATCCATTTGATATGGTTAAAGAATATGGTGCTGATGCATTAAGATATTATCTTGCTACAGATGTTGCACCTGGAACTGATATGAGATTTGATGAAGAAAAGATTAAATCTGCATGGAACTATATTAATAAGATATGGAATGCTTCAAGATTTGTTTTATCAAATATTGATGGGTTAAAAGAGATTAATTTAGATAGTTTAAAACCTGAAGATAAATGGATTTTAACTAAATTTGAAAAGTGTTTACATGAATCAAAGAGATTTATGGATAAATATGAATTTAATAATGCTGGAGCAAGTATATATGAATTTACTTGGAATTACTTCTGTGATTATTATATAGAAATGGCTAAGTATTCAATTGATACAGATAGTACCAAATCAACGTTATGTTATGTTTTAACTGGTATCTTAAAAATGCTACATCCATTTATGCCATTTGTAACTGAGGAAATATATCAAATGTTACCAGTTAAAGATGAAGAATCTATTATGATTTCTGCTTATCCAAAATATAGTAAGAAATATATATTTGAATCTGAAGAAGTTGCAGTAGATGATTCTGTAGAGTTTATTAAATCATTTAGAAATATTAAAGCAGAGAATAATATGACTAAAGAATTTAAAGTAATGTTTGATACTGAAGATGATAATGATATTATTGTTAAATTATTAAAAATAGATAAAGATCATATTGTTAATAAACCTTTAGGTATAAAAGCATATAAAGTATTCTCAAATAGAATTAAAGCTACAATCTTTTTTGAAAAAGTTGAATCTGAAGCAGATAGAATTTTAAAAGAATCACAAATTAAGATTTTACAGGCCTCTATTGCTAGAAGAGAAGCTTTATTATCTAATGAAAATTATGTTAATAAGGCACCGGCTAAAATAGTAGAAATGGATAGAACTAAATTAGAAGAAGAAAAGAAAAAATTAGAAGAATTATTAAAATAAGCACATATCAATATGTGCTTTTATATTGCGAACAGATGTTCGTATGGTATATATTAATAAAATGTGATAAAATAATAGAAGAAGATAGGTGATAGAATGGATAAACAAATACTACAACAATTAAGTGATAATAATTTGTTTTTTTCTGATCTAGAAAAAACTTATCTAATTTATAATGAAGAATTAAGAAAAAAAGTAATTGAAGAGTTTAAAAAAAGAAGAAAAACTTTGAAAAAAGAATTCTTTGATTTTATTGATTTTTTTCTTTCAAGAGATATAGATATTTTAGGTGATGATGAAGAACTAAAACTTCAATATAATAAATGCAGGTTGTTATATGCTTACGATGGTCCATCTACAATGGTAGAGTGTTTAAAATCTACGGATAATAAAACACATATTAAAGAATTAAAAGATGTGTATGATGGAATTAAAGATAAGTTTGATATTGCTAACGCTATTGTATTTGATGTTGCTAATCTTGCAACTTTAATTAAAGAAAAAAAGCTTGATGCAATTAATTTTGAATCTATTATATCTCCAGAAAATATGGATGATTATGTTAATATGGTTGTTGCAAATATCAAAGATGTCCATCCTATAATGATTGTTTATATAACTAGAAAAATACTTGATGCAAATGCTATTTTATTTGAAAGTGAATTTGTTAATAAAATGCGCATGGTGTTTTCTGAGGGTGCTCCAAAAGATTTTCTTAATTTAATTAATGAGGATAGTAACGACATATTAGGTAAATTTCGTTTCTTCGTTAACAAGTTAGATTATTCTGCTAGATTTGATATTTATGATTTGCTATATGCAAGTGGAATTTATTTATTTGCTAATGAAATGGTTGGTTTTAATTTAATAAGTGATGAAGACTTAAGAGAAAAACTAATAAAAGACATGAAAGAAAATGATTATAGTTTTCGTTCTTTTATAAAGTATTATCCAAAAGAGAAATTAGATAATCTATATAATGACGAATTTGTTGACGCATTAATTGAAGCCGGTAATATAGAACACTTATTAAGAAGTGGAAAGTATTCTTCAATGTGTGTTGATAGAATTAGAGGACATATTGAATCAAGTGATAAAGCGTATATTGACAAGATAAATAGAAAAGAAATATGTTGTGAGGAAGGGGATGCTTCAATAATTGAAGCAGTTCTTAGAAATCCCAATGCTAGGGTGGTTCATTTATTTGAAGGGGATATATTTAATAATAGAATACTTGAATTATTGAAGAAAAGTTTAGAATCAGATCCGTCTAGAGAAATAATTATCACATCAGACACTATCTCATTAAAAGTATTTGAGATATTTGTAAGTACTAATAGTGTTGAAAATATAAAAACGTATTTTAAACAATATATAAATATTTTTGCTAATGAAACAAGAACTGTTGTTACTAATTCATTTAGGGCAATTAGAAAAAATGATCCTGATTTTTATGAAGAATTATTTCTTGAATATTTTAATAACGAGGAAGTTTCGTCGTCTTATAATAAATCGGTATTAAGAAGTTTATTTTTAGAAAACAAAAAATTTCGTGAACTTATTTTTGCTCGTGAATATTTAAAAAATAATGCTTTATTTGTAAATGCTTTAGAGTCAGATGAATTAATATATTATTTGGATTTTGTTGTAAAGCAAAAGAAGTTAAATAAGCATAATGTTGAAGCCTTAAAAGCAATTGTTGGAAAAGAATTATTATATTATATTGATGATAAAAACATATTAGAATTACTTAGTTTAAATGAAAGTTTATTTGATAAACTAATAGCTTTATTTCCTAACAAAAGATATACTATGGATGATTTAGATTCAGCTTATGATAATATTAAACAACATGAGTTTTCTATAAAATTTGCACCAATAGTTGATAGTTTTGCTATACTATTAAACCAAATTCAAGGTAATAAAGTAGATAGTGAGCTTGTTAGTGATGTTGCTCGTAGTCTAAATGGAGTATTCTTTGAAATGCTTGAAAAGGATTTGGGTGCAAAGATAGACCTTAAATATAAAAGTAATCCTAGAAAATTCCTAGAACTTGTTATTTATAAAATCAACAATGGAGATCCTGAAAAATATTCAAAAATACTAAAATATATTATGGATTATTATGTTGATAAAAAAAGAGATGAATATAAAAATACATATGATGTTGGAAGAGAAATTAAACTAATTGAATCAATTGATGAAAATAGTGCTAAACAGGTTATCTTTAGTTATTTTTTAGAAAAAGATGTTACTCTTCCTAATGAAACAAGTTTTGTAAATGTCTTGATAGGAAAATGTCATGAAAAAGGTTATAGTGACGATTTAATCCAAGATTTAATTAAGTTTAATAAAAATAAACATGCAAAATTAACTAATGATACTAATATTGTTACATCTAAAATGTTTGAATTTAGATTATTAGGTTTAGAAATAATTTCGAAGGTTAAAAATGAATCACCAGCTTGGTATGAAGATATAAGAGAAAAAATACTAACTGAAAAAGATGATGAATTAAAGAAAAATTATTCACCTGGTAAATCAAGTTTATCTATTTGTAAAATATTGTCTTATTTAAGATTAGATGTTTTAAAGGGTATACTTGAAAATGAATATTATTATCAAAAATTAAAAGAGATAATGTCTAAGAGAAAACTACATAAATTACCAAGTGAGTTGGTTAAGTTTATTAATGATAATAATTGCTTGGATTTTGAAATAGATGAAAGACAAATTGCTGCTTTTATGTCTTATTTTATGCCAATTCTTAGAAAAGAAGAAGAGGAAAGAAAGAAGAAAAAACATGTTAGAGGCGGAGTAATGACCTTGTCTTCTATATTCAAGAAAACAAAAGGATATTCTAGAACTTCTGATATATATTCGCAAATATTAACTCCTGAAGATGCAAGATTAATTGATGAAAATCCGGGAGCTTTATCTGCAAATCGTAAAACGCAAGGAGATCAAAGATTAAGAGAATCGGTTGAGTGGACATTAAAAGCATTTGAAAGACAAAGTGTAACTATTCCAACATTTAATAAAGTATATAAAATTGGTTCTGTTAAAATAAGAGCTGTTGTAGCTAATTTTACTAAT
Source organism: Caryophanales bacterium (assembly GCA_016288635.1). Lineage (GTDB taxonomy): Bacteria > Bacillota_I > Bacilli_A > RF39 > UBA660 > JAEEKZ01. The sequence continues at coordinate 12,703 of JAEEKZ010000047.1, read as the reverse complement.
CCATGTAATTTTACTCATGGTGAAAGAGTAGATTCTTGTATGCGTGTTGGTGGAGTAGGTGAAGAACTTTACGATTTTTGCATGGAAAATGAAAATGGTTTTCATATACGATTTGAAGATGCAAGTACGGGACAGTATTTAGGAAAAGAATCTGGATTTAGACATGGTAATTCTGTATTTATGAGTGAGTTATCCTCTATACCTGTGGCATTATCAAGTACTGCTCAGTTTTTAGTTAATGCCTCATATGAAGTAGCTAAAGATTTAATCGCTGAAAGTAGTGTTTCAGAATATCCTATTCAAAATGTATTTATTTCTGCTAGAAATGGATTTGAAAATGAACCAAAAGCTAATTTAGGTGTTGAAAGCCTTCATGAAGGATGGAAATATTTTTACTCATCAATTTCTAAAGATAATGCTGTTGTTCAAGCAACTACAGCAACTGATAGACCATTTGTTCCTCTTGATTTTTCCGAAGAAAATATGCCTTATTATCCACCAGGAAGAGATGAGGTTAGATGTTTAACTAATACAGATGATATGTTGAATGTTATTAATAGAATATATGCTGTTAAATTAGCTTTAGATGGAATGCCTTTTGAATATATATCATCTAATGCATCAGGATATTTAATTAGTCTAGTAAACAATATAGAAAATGTAGTATATTTTGTTTGTAACAATGACTGGTATTATTGTGTATGTAGTGATGGTAGAACATATCAAGACTTTATTGATAGAGATAAAAGAGCATTAAAAGAATTACTAGAATACGAAAATGCATATAAGCAGGGAAGAATTATAAGATAAAAAAAATTAGATATTTAATATCTAATTTTTATTTGCGTATTTATGAGCAACTTTATCTATTGGACCAGCTCCAATTGTGATAACTAGATCATTATCTTTAACGTTTTCTTCTAGATAATCAACGATTTTATCAAAATCATCTATATAGATAACATTTGGATTATCTTTTTTGATTTCATCTACAATCATTTCTTCGCTTATACCAAATGTATTTATTTCTCTAGCTGGATATATTTTGGCAATAACTACATGATCAAATTGTTTTAAGATATCCGCAAGTTCTTTGAGATGAGCGGCTGTTCTTGAAAAAGTATGTGATTGGAATACTGCCCAACTTTCATGGCATTTAATTCCTTTTGAAGTTTTAAGTGTAGACATTACTTCAGTTGGGTGATGAGCATAATCATCATATATTTTAATACCATTATCTAAAACTTTTATTAGTTCAAATCTTCTTTTAACACCTCTATAATCTTCAATACCTTCTTTAATACTATTAATATCATTAATGTATTGATGGGATAATGCAAAACTTGCTAGAGCATTATATACGTTATGTTCTCCCATGACATTAATATTTAAATGAGTTAAATATTTATCATCAAGATAAATATCAAACATTGCACATCCTAAGTCATTAAACTCAATATTTTTAGCTCTATAATTAGCGTCGTTATTTACTCCATAAGTAATTACTTTTTTATCTACATCTTCAAGAGTCTTAGCATTTTCATCATCTATATTTAAAACTACAAAACCATCATTAGGTAGAAGGCTTGTAAATTTTCTAAATGATTTTTTAATATTATCAACGTTTTTAAAATAATCTAAATGATCGTCATCAATATTAAGTATGATTTCACTAGTAGGGTGGAATGCTAGAAATGAATCAACATATTCACATGCTTCCATCACAAGATAATCTTTTGAACCAATTTTAGTGTTGCTATTGATTTGTTCTAGAATAGCCCCAATGTGAATTGTAGGATTTAATCCTGATTTTAAGAAGGCTAGGGAAGTCATTCCTGTTGTTGTAGATTTTCCATGAGTTCCTGAAATACAAATACAGTTTTTATACTCTTTTGTTATTAAACCTAGGAAATCTGCTCTCTCATATGTTTCTTTATTCAATTCTTTAGCACGCATTAGTTCAGGGTCATCATCGTGTACTGCAGCTGTATAAACAACTATATCAGCGTCATCTATAAGTTCAGGATGATGTCCATATTTAATAATGCATCCTATCTTTTCTAATTTATCCGTTAATTCTGATTCGGTTATGTCGCTTCCTGATACTGTTGCATGATGATCTAAAACCATTAATGCAAGTCCTGACATACTTATGCCACCAATACCAATAAAATGTATTTTTTTGTTTTCGTACATACTTAATCACTCCTAGTTAATTATATAATTAATAATTAGTTGTTTCAAGTTATTGATTGTGTTATAATTTTCATTGTTATGAAGGAGTGTTAGTATGGAGCAAATTAAAATGGATGAGCTAGTTAATTATGCTAAGCAATATGGTTTTATTTTCCAAGGAAGTGAAATATATGGTGGTTTAGCTAATGCTTGGGATTACGGTCCTCTAGGAACACTTTTAAAAGAAAATTTACGTAATGTTTGGAAGAAGAAATTTATTCAAGAAAATCCATATAACTATGGACTTGATTCTGCAATATTAATGAATCCAAATGTTTGGGTTGCATCTGGTCATGTAGCTAGTTTTGCTGATCCCCTAATCGATTGTAAACAATGTAAGTCTCGTCATAGAGCGGATAAGCTTATTGAGGATTTCTCTAAAGGAAAAGAAACTGGTGATGGATGGGATAATGAAAAATTAGAAGCTTATATTAAAGATAATAAAGTTAAATGTCCTGTTTGTGGTAAGTGTGATTTTACGCCAATTAGAAAGTTTAATTTATTATTTGAAACACATATGGGTGTAACTGAAGATACTAAATCAGTTGTATATCTACGTGGAGAAACTGCTCAAGGTATATTTGTTAACTTTAAGAATATTGAAAGAGCAATGAGACTTAAATTACCATTTGGTGTTTGTCAAACTGGTAAAGCGTTTAGAAACGAAATAACTCCAGGTAACTTTATTTTTAGAACAAGAGAATTTGAACAAATGGAATTAGAGTTCTTTTGTAAACCCGGTGATGATTTAGAGTGGTTTGGTTATTGGAAAAGTTTCTGTTTAGAATTCTTAAAGACATTAGGATTAGATAAAAATAAATTAAGATATAGAGATCATGCTAAAGAAGAATTAGCTTTCTATAGTAAGGCTACTACTGATATTGAATTTGAATTCCCATTTGGATGGGGAGAACTATGGGGCGTTGCAGATCGTACAGACTATGATTTAAATACTCATATGGAGCATTCTAAACAAGATTTAAGAGTAGTTGATCCTGAAACTAATGAAAAGTACTTACCATATGTTATTGAACCTTCAGTGGGTCTAGATAGATTATTACTTGCTTTGTTAAGCAATGCTTATACAAAAGAAATGGTAGACAATGAAGAAAGAATAGTATTGAAAATACATCCAGCATTGGCACCAATTAAAGCTACTATTTTACCTTTAATTAAGAAAGTACATGCTGATAAAGCAAACGATGTATATGCAATGCTATGTAAGCATTTCCAATGCAGTGTAGATGAATCAGGTTCAATTGGTAAAAGATATCGTCGTTCTGATGCATGCGGAACACCATTTTGTATTACAATTGATGATAATTCATTAAATAACGATACTGTAACAGTTAGATCAAGAGATACAATGGAACAAATTACATTACCAATTGATAAATTAGTTGATTACATTTCAAAAAATACAGATATTTAAAAATAGAGTCAAATAGACTCTTTTTTATTGATAAAATCTATTAAATGGTGGGGTAATTTGGTTGTAAATATCAAAAAAATAAGGTATAATATCACAGGAAAAGAGGAATTATGGAAAAAAATATACATGAATTTGAAATTGAATTAAAAGATGAATGGCTAAAATGCTTAGATAATGCTTTTGAAAAAGCTAATAAAAAAACTAAAGTAGATGGTTTTAGACAAGGACATGCTCCTAAAGATGTTTTCTTAAAGAAATATGGTGTTGAATCATTATATCAAGATGCATTTGATGAAGCTTGCCAAGTAGGTTATAAGAAAGTAACTGAAAAGAAAGAAGTTGGCGACTTAATTCCTGTTATTGAACCTGAAACTAGTATTGTTAAAGTAGATGAAAAAGCAATTACTTTAAAGTTTACTATTATTACTAAACCAGAAGTTAAATTAGGTGAATATAAGAATTTAGGAATTAAACTTGAAAAAGCTAAAGTAACTAAAGAAGAAGTTGAAGAACAAATTAAACATTTACAAGAAGAATATGCTGATTTAGTTGTTAAAAAAGGTGGAGTTATTGAAAAAGGCGATACTGCCATAATTGACTTCAAAGGATTTGTTGATGGCAAAGCATTTGAAGGCGGTACTGCTGAAAATTATTCACTTGAAATTGGATCAGGATCTTTTATACCTGGATTTGAAGATAAATTAGTTGGTGTTAAGAAGGGTGAAACTGTTAGTCTTGACTTAAAATTCCCTGAGAACTACACACCTGAATTAAAAGGAAAACCAGTTGTTTTTGAAGTAAAAGTTAATGAAGTTAAAGCTCGTAAATTACCTGAAATTAATAAAGATTTCTTTGAAGATTTAGGTTATGAAGAAGTAACTACTAAAGAAGAATTAGAAAAGAAAGTTAAAGCTGATTTAGTTGCTCATAAACAAGCTCATTTAGATGATGATTTTGTTGAAAAATGTTTAGCTAAAGCTGCCGATAATATGAAGGTAACTATTGATGATAGAATTGTTGATGCTGAAGTTCATAGAATGATGCATCAATATGAGCAAAGACTTGCTCAACAAGGTATGAGTTTAGATTTATATTATAAATTTACAAATACAACTCATGAAGATTTACATAAGCAAATGGAACCAGAAGCTCTTAAGACATTAAAATATAGATATTTAATTGATGCAGTTGCTGAAGCTGAAAAGATTAAAACAACTAAAAAAGAAGTTGATGAGAGAGCAGAAGAAGTTGCTAAAATGTATGGCGTATCTAAAGATGAATTAATTAAAGAATTTGGTTCTTTAGAAGTTGTTGAATATGATTTAAGAATGCATAAAGCTTTAGAATTAATCAAGAAAGAAAATGAAAAGACTACAAAATAGTCTTTTTTTAATTTATCTATAGAAATTTAATGGGTAATATTGTATAATTTTGTATAGAATAAAGAGGTGTTCTTAAAGTGAGCGAGAGAAGAACTGTAAAAAGTGTATTAAATGATATAAATGCTACAAAAAGAAATATTAAAAAAGACAAAGATTTAGCGTTGCTAAAAAAAGATGTTGCATTATTATGTAAATACGAATCTGAATTAAATAGTTTGAGAACTATTAGAAATATTGCTCAAATCGATCAAGCTACTAACAAGACTAGTGAAATAATTATATCCGTATTTAAACAAGGTGGATATTCTTATCACTTACCTATTAGATGCGAGTTAGAAAAGTATTTATCATCAATTAGTAATAAAAAGAGAATCGTTAGAATTGATTATAAAAGAACTGTTTTTAAATACTTGGCAATATTAGATGATTTAGATTCTAAAGAATTACGTAAGCAAGAAGGAGCATATCGTAAAGCTCTTGGAGAATTAGATTCAAAAGATTTACAAAAAATCGGCTTTGTTAAAAAATCAGTTATTCCTACTTTGGGAATAGATGCAATAAGAGTTATTCTTACAACCGGTTATTGTAAGGCTACTGCTAAGTTAGAAAAAAATATTAATAAAAACATTAATGAAAAGCTTGAAGAATTTGATATTTATAACAAACTATTCAATAAAGCTCATAATCTTTCAAAATAAACTGTCTTAATAGACAGTTTTTTAGTCTAATAGTACTTATTTATGGTATACTTATTTAGAGGTAATAAAATGTTAGATTATATAATAATTGGATTACTTGTAGTAGTAATAATATTACTTATAATATCCATATTTAGAAGAAACAAGAATATTGAACTTATCGAAAGATTAGGACATTTTGAAGCTAATATCAATAAAGAAATTGGTAATTTTAAGTATGATTTTAGTAAAAATATGCATAACGATTTTGAAAAGATGAATGATAAAATTGAGAGAAATCTTCTTGCGATAAATGAAAAAGTAAACGATAGATTAGATAAGAGTTTTGAAAAAACAAATAAAACTTTTGCTAATGTATTAGAAAGACTTACTAAGATTGATGAAGCGCAAAAGAAGATTGATGGATTATCTACTGAGATAGTTTCTTTGCAAAGTGTATTAACTGATAAAAAGACTAGAGGTACTTTTGGGGAAGTAAATCTAGAGTATATCTTACAAAATGCATTTGGAGCTAAATCATCTGGAATATATGAAACACAGCATAAATTTAAAAATGGCTATATAGTTGATGCGTTATTATATGCACCAGCTCCTCTTGGAACAATATCAATAGATTCAAAATTTCCACTTGAGAGTTATCAGAAGATGACTGATAAGAGTAGATCTAGAGAAGAAAGACTTATATATGAAAAAGCTTTTGTTTCTGATGTTAAGAAACATATTGATGCAATATCATCTAAATATATTGTTCCAGGAGAAACGACAGAAGAAGCTATAATGTTTTTGCCAGCTGAGGCAATATTCGCAGAAATTAATGCGTATCATACAGAATTACTTACTTATGCGTATAATAAAAAGGTGTGGATTACGGGTCCAACTACATTGATTAGTACATTATCTATTATAAGCATGATTTTAAAGAATATGGAAAGAGATAAATATACGCAAGTTATTCATGATGAATTAAATAAATTAAGTGTTGAATTCTCAAGATATAAAGAACGTTGGGATAAGTTAGCTAAAAATGTTAAGAGTGTTAATGCATCCATTGATGAATTACAAATTACTAGCGACAAAATAACCAAGAAATTTGATAACATTAATAATGTAGATATTGATTTGTTGGTAACTCATTCCGGAAAGGATAATAAATAATATGGCAGAAAAGTTAGCTAAATGGTTAATTGGTGTACTAGCTTTTATTAAAAACAGGTATGTAATTACATTTATTATTTCAATGATGCCTATTCTTGAATTAAGAGGCGGCTTAATTGCAGCATCATTACTCGGCTTAAAACCAATACCAAGTATTATAATTTGCTATTTAGGTAATTTATTACCTATACCATTTATTTTAGCTTTCATAATGCCATTATTTGACTGGTTAAAGAAAAGAAAATTTATGTCTAAAGTCGTTGAATGGTGTTTAAAAAAAGCTGATAAAAGAAAAGACTCAATTGAAAGACTACAATATATAGGTTTAGCAATATTTGTTGCTATTCCTCTTCCTGTTACTGGGGCTTGGACTGGAGCTTTAATTGCGTCAGTCCTAGATATGGATAAAAAGAAAGCTTTCTTATCTATTGCTTTAGGATTAGTGCTAGCTAGTATCATAATGTATATTATTTCGTTTGGTATAATTGGAGGTTTAGTAAAATGAAAATATTTTTAATTGCAAGTACAGAATTAAGTAATAATATCGTTTTTACTAATGAAACCGATATTGAAATAAAGAAGAAGTTTAGAACACTTAATCCAAAGGGAGATATGGTATCTAAAAAACTTGCTAAGATGGAAGAATTTGATAATATTGAGGCAATATATAGCGATATGAGTTTTGGATCAATTGAGTTAGCTAAGAACTTAGCTTATGAAAAAGATTTACTTATAAATGTTAATAAAAAAATATATGATTGTAAAATAGGTAATCTAGAGGGTAAAAGTATCAAGATGCTAAGCTATTTCCAAGAAAGGAATTTTGATTTTAAACTTGAAAAGGGAGAGTCATTAAATGAGTGTAGTAAAAGAGTCACGGCATTTATTGATGAAGTATTAGAAGATGGTTATAATCAGGTTGCTGTATTTATGCCTAAAAGATGTATTTTAGCTTATTTAATTAATTATATTGAGGTGGGTTATAATTTAGATGAGAGTTTAGTTTTAACTCAAAATGATAAAATTATATTAGATAATACAGGGCAATTATGTAATATATATGAAATTACATATAAAGGTAAAGAATTTGTTGATATAAAGAATTTAAGTATAAATAATTAAAGGAGTAGAGAATGGAAACAAAAGTATCAGTTGGGGTTAGTAATAGACATGTTCATTTAACAGAAGAAACATATAAGTTATTATTTGATGAGGAATTAACTAAGAAGAACGATTTAAATCAAATTGGTCAATTTGCTAGTAATCAAACATTAACTTTGAAAACAGAAAAGACAGAAATACCTAATGTTAGAATATTAGGACCATTTAGAAAATATAATCAAATTGAAATATCTAAAACGGATGCTAGAAAATTTGGCTTAAATCCACCAGTTAGAGATAGTGGAGATGTTGCTAATAGTGAAAAAATCACTTTAGTTACACCAAAAGCAGAAATTACTATTGAAGGATGTATTATTGCTCATAGACATGTTCATATGAATACAAAAGAAGCAGCTGAACTCGGAATTAAGGATAAACAGCCATGTACATTAAAAGTTCCTGGTATAAAAGGAGGAACATTAAATGCTGTGTTTAAAGTAAGTGATGATGGTTTCTTTGAAACACATATTGATACAGATGAAGCTGCAGCTTTTGCACTTAATTCTGGAGATATAATAGATTTAGAATATTAAAGAATATTATTTGATATTCTTTTTTTATTTTGATAATATAAAGGAAGTTTGAGGGTGAACTAGATGGAATGGAAAATTGGTAATGTTAAACTAAAAAACCAAGTTGTTGTTGCTCCAATGGCTGGAGTAACTAATACTTCTTATCGTAAGATATGTAAGGAAATGGGTGCTGCTTTAGTTGTAGCTGAAATGGTTTCTGATAAAGCTTTAGTATATGGTAGTAAGAAAACTTTTGATTTGCTAAAAATGGATGAGATGGAAAGGCCAATTTCTCAACAAATATTTGGTTCGGATGTAGATGATTTTGTAAAAGCAGCTAAGCTAGTTGAAGAAAACATGCATCCTGATATTATTGATATTAATATGGGCTGTCCGGTTCCCAAAGTTGCTCTTAGAGCACAAGCTGGTTCAGCTTTATTAAAGGATCCAGAAAAGATTGGTAAAATAGTTAAAGCTGTTGTAAAAAGTGTTAGTTGTCCTGTTACAGTTAAAATAAGAAGTGGATGGGATGAAAAAAGTATTAATGCTGTAGAGGTAGCTAAAATAATTGAAAAGAATGGAGCTAGTGCTATAGCTATTCACGCTAGAACTAGATCACAAGGCTATTCCGGTAAGGCCGATTGGGGTATTATTAAAGAAGTTGTGGATAATGTTAGTATTCCAGTAATTGGAAATGGTGATATAGTAACATATCAAGATGCTAAAAGAATGATTGATGAAACAGGATGTACTTCGGTAATGATTGGTAGGGGAATACTTGGTAATCCGTGGTTAATTAAAGAAACAGTAGAATATTTAGATGGTAAAAAACCATCATCACATTCAATTGAGGACGTTCATAATATGATGGTTCAGCATATGGATTATTTATATAGCGATAAATCACAGGTTGAAGCAACATTAGAACTTAGAAGTATGCTTATGTATTATTTAAAAGGGCTTCCTAATGCTAAAGAGACAAAGGTTAAATTATGTCATGCTAATAATAGGGAAGAGTACTTAAATATAATTAATGAATATTTTGAATCTATAAGTAATAAGTAAAATATACTTATTATTTTTTTGCAAAAAAAGTGAGGGCAATATCGTTGCCCTCATGCTACAAAACTATAATAAATATAGCTCGCATCTTGCCTGACGGAATTGCTTCCCGGCAAGCTAATAATAGCATAATAAAGTTGTTTTGTCCACTTTTAAATGTTATAATTTCTTTGTGATGTCAAATGGTAGAATTCGAATTAAAATATAAAGATCCAAATACCATGGCTAGATTGGGAACAGTTAAGTTCAATGGAAAAGAATATGAAACCCCAATGTTTATGCCAGTTGGTACAAATGCAACTGTTAAGACTTTATCACCAGAAGAATTAAAAGAAATTGGCTCTGGAATTATTCTTGCTAATACTTATCACTTATGGTTAAAACCAGGAGATGAGGTTGTTAAACACGCTGGTGGGCTACATAAGTTTATGAATTATGATGGACCAATTCTTACAGATTCTGGTGGATATCAAGTGTTCTCACTTGCTAAACCCAAGGATATATCTGAAGATGGAGTTAAATTTAAAAATCATCTAAATGGAGATGAATTATTTCTTACTCCAGAAAAATCAATTAATATTCAACAAAACTTAGGTAGTGATATTGTAATGAGTTTTGATGAATGTATTGGTTGGCCTGCTGAAAGAAAATATGTTGAAGAAAGCGTTGAGAGAACACTTAGATGGGCTAAACGTGGTAAAGATGTATTTAGACATGACAATCAAATATTATTCGGCATAGTACAAGGTGGGGAATATGAGGATTTAAGACGTCATTGTGCTGAAGAACTCGTTAAAATGGATTTTGATGGTTATTCAGTTGGTGGAACAAGTGTTGGAGAAGATAAACCCACAATGTATAAAATGGTTGGATATTCAACTAAATATCTTCCAGAGAATAAACTAAGATATCTTATGGGTGTAGGTGATCCAATAGATTTAATTGAAAATGTTATGAGAGGTATAGATATTTTTGATTGTGTATCTCCAACAAGATTAGCTAGACATGGGCATGCATATACAAAGTATGGAAAAATAAATGTTAAAAATAGCAAGTATATCGAGGATTTTACTCCAATAGATGAAACATGCGATTGTTATTGTTGCAGGCATTATACAAAAGCTTATGTTAGACATTTAATCAATGTTAAAGAAACATTTGGTGCAAGATTATTATCAATACATAATATATATTATTTAACAAATTTAATGAAACAAATTAGAGAAAATATTAAAAAGGGTACGATGGAAGAATTCAGAAATGAATTTGTTAAAGACTATTATGGTGAGAATAAATGAGAACTAGAGAAATAATTACGATAATTATATTGATAGTAGTTCTATTATATACTGGTGTTATTGCGTATAAGATGGTATATAAGCATAATGAGAACTTACTAATTGTTACTTCAAAAAGAATTGAAGAAGCTGCTAAGAAATGCGTGGCAGAATCTAAGTGTGATAAAAATAATATCACGTTAGCAATTTTATATGAAAAAGGTTACTTAAAAGAAGAATATAATCCAATTACAAAAGAAATATATTCAAAAAACTCTAAAATTTCTTTTGAAAATAACAAATATGTATTTCATGAAGAATATTAATTTAATATTCTTTTTTTAAAATGATAGATATTTAAATAAAAATATATTATAATAAAGTTACAATAAAGAGGTGTTTGTATGAAGGTGTTATGTATTGGAGTTTCATCATTTGAATTTACATTTCCAGCTGATGAATTTCCAAAAGAAAATAGTAAATATTCTGTAACGGATAAGGTTGATGGCAGTGCTGGTTTGGCGCCAACCATCTCTTATTTACTTGCTACATGGGGGATTGAAACTTATATTTCTTCCATAGTAGGATCAGATGATTATGGAAATTTTATTAGAAAAGAATTAGAATCAGTTGGTGTTAAAACTGAATACTTGGATACAAGTTTTGATAAGCCAACATCTATGCGTGTTTCTATTGTTAATAAATCTACTGGTGGAAAAATATTGTATGATACATCTGAATCAACCGCAAGAATTAGAAAAGAAGAATGGGCACTAAGTCCAGATATAGTAGTAGCAAGCTCTAAAGAATATCATGCTGCAATGACAGCTTTTAATAGATTTGCTGATAAAATTACTGTTCTTGTTGCGGATGAATATAATGCTGAAACTGCCGATTTATGTAAATATGCTAAATATGTAATTGCATCTAAAGAAGTGGCTGAAAAGATATCTGGAAAACAAGTTAATCTACAAAGCCCAACTACTTTAGCTGGAATATTTAACATATTAGTAGAAAAATATTATAGAACTAATTTCATTATAACTTTAGCGGATGGGGGAGCTTTATTTGCTGCTGATGGACAAATTCGTGTTACAACAGGTATAAATGCTAAAGCAATTGATACAACATCTGCAAAAGATATATTTGCTGGGGCATTTGTTTATTCGCTAGCAGTTAATTATGATATGCCAAAAAGTATTCAAGTTGCTAATATAGCGGGTGGTTTAAGTACTGAAAAAATAGGTAGCCACGATTCAATACCACCATTAAATAGTGTTATGACAGCGTTAACTCAAAAACTTGGAGGATCTGTTGCAGTTTCAAATGATAAACCTGCAGCTGGGGCTCAACCTGCTCCAACGACTCAGGCTCCTGCTCAACCAGCAGTTCCAACACAGCCTGCTGCACCAGCACAAGCGGTTGAACAAACTCAACCAGCTGCACCAGCTGCACCAGCACCGGCTCCAACGCCAGCTGCTCCAACATCATCAACTAATCCACCTCCTGTAACAGCAGTTCAAGGAAATCAACCAACAATTAATAATACACCAACTCAATAGTAATGGTTATAGTTACGAGTACAACTCCAAGATTGGATTTGCATGGTGAAGTAAGTTCAATGGTGGAGTCATTGGTTAATGGATTTATTAAAGATAATTATTTGATGAAAAAGAAAGTAGTATGTATTATTCATGGTAAAAGTACTAATATTTTGACTAAGGAAGTAAATAAAACGCTTTCTAAAAACAAAATGGTTAATAAGTATTACTTGAATGGGTGGAATTTG